>JBDTPK010000741.1:0-2018 GCA_039932735.1 Nitrospirota bacterium | reverse complement strand
CCTCGACGAGCGCGCCTTGGGGGTCGTCCTCCGTGCGCAGGCGGCGTTCTTCCTTCACGACTTCTCGTTCTGTTGTCAATTCAGACATGTCGAGCAGGAGGCCCTGCATGCGATCAGCTTCGAGTTCCAGGGCCAGTTCGACGCGGTCGGCCGCAAGATTCTCGAAGTAGGCGGTGAAGTCCTGGCTTGTGAAGGCGTTGTCTGTCCCGCCGTTCTTGCGAATAAGACGGGAAAACGTGCCTTTGGAGTATTTGGCGGTGCTCTTGAACATCATGTGTTCCAGCATATGAGAGAGGCCCGCGCGGCCCATCATTTCGTTGCGTGAGCCGACCTTGTACCAGACTTGGACGGTCGCGACCGGAGCTTTGGGAACTTCGACTAACAGAACCTTCATTCCATTGGACAGGATGAACTCATAGGGTTCTGTTGCAAGGGCCGGTGATGTGAAGGCGAATGCGAAGACAAGACTGCTGGCCGCAGCCAACCATGATAGGTGCATGATGTATGGTGAATAGAGCCAGGTCATGTTTGGGCCGTGCGCACAGTACATGCTAGCAACGGGATTCGATTTGTGTCAAGGCGCGGGCTGCGTAATCGGGAGAGAGATTGCCCAATTGGCCGCAGGCGCCTAGGACATCTCGCCCACGGCTCTTACGGACAAATATATCGAGGCCTGCCTGTCGCACGATGGCTTGAAAGGCGGAAATGTCGCGTTCCGATGGACGGCGGAAGGGGCTTCCGGGAAATTCATTGAACGGAATCAAATTAATTTTGCACGCGATCCCGCGAACGAGCTTGGTGAGGCGGCGAGCATCGTCGGCGTGATCATTCACCCCGGCCAGCAAGACGTACTCAAAGGTGAGCCGCCGAGTCGGTAGCAAGGGATAACGACGGCAGGCGGCGAGCAACGTTGTGAGCGAGGCGATCCCATTGACGGCCGGCATCAGGCTGGCGCGTTGGGCGTCCGTCGTCGCATTCAGCGAGATGGCCAGATTGACGCCGAGTGGCGCGATATCTTTCAATCGGGCTGCCAGGCCCGCAGTCGACACGGTAATGCGTCTCGGCGACCATCCGAGACCCCAGGGCTTGTTAGTGAGCCGCAGAATGGCTTCTGCCAAGGCCTCTATATTGGCCAAGGGCTCGCCCATCCCCATAAAGACGAGGTTGGTAATCCGCTCACTGGGGTCGAGGCGATCTTGGGCGGTCAGCACCTGCTCCATGATTTCATGCGGCTTCAAGTTGCGCTTCAATCCCATCGTGCCGGTCAGACAGAATCCGCAATCCAAGGTACAGCCGACCTGCGTCGACACACAGAGGGTTAAGCGGTCTTCATCGGGAATCAGCACGGTTTCGACGGTGAGCCCATCGCTGAGCGTGAGTACGAGTTTTCGCGTGCGGTCGACCGAATGGAAGACCGTGCAGTCTGCGGCGCGTGGAATCGTGGCGTGTGAAGCCAGGGCGGCTCGCTCCGATTGGCCGAGGTCGGACATCTGGTTGATGTCTTTGGCCCGACGTTGATAGAGCCATCGCATAATCTGACCGGTTCGGTAACGAGGCCAGCCGAATTTCTGCACGAGCCGACCCATCCCTTCTTCATCAAGGGCTAAGAGGTTCGTGGGGGCTGCGCGTGTTGGGAGAGCGTCTTTTTCGTGCCGCATGAGGGCAGCCTACCATAGCCTCAAAAAGTGGAACAAGGGACAAGCGTTACACGGCTTTGCTGGCAACAGAGAAGGTACACTGCTATATAATATGTCACAGCGTGAGAGGGAGACGGCAGGTGCACGACTATCTCAATCAATGGGCCATACGAACTCCGCTCCTCGCCATGTCTATTGGCCTCTGTGGTTTTGCGTTTTCCTCCGACCAGGCACCGGCCGGTACCTCCTCATCCTCGACGTCGAGTGACAGCAGCATGTGTGAGAGCGGGGAGAATTGCTTTCAGTTCGCCGCACTGCCGAAAGAGCGGCTCGGCAAGGCCCTCAATAAAGAGCAAGTCTTGTTGCTCAAGCTTGATCGGC
>JBDTPK010000740.1:0-2018 GCA_039932735.1 Nitrospirota bacterium | reverse complement strand
TCGGCGAACGGCATTACGGCTTGGCGCAGGAAATCCGGCGGACGCTCGCGCAATACGCGGAACTCAAGGACATCATTGCCATGCTCGGTCTGGAGCAGCTTTCACCTGAGGACCGCAACGTCGTCGCCCGCGCCCGACGGTTGGAGCGTTTTCTCACTCAGCCATTTTTTACGACCGAGCAGTTCACCGGTCTCAAAGGAAAGCTTGTCAGCCTCAAGGACGCGCTGGACGGCTGTGAGCGCATCCTTCATGATGAATTCAAAGACTACCCGGAGCGCGCGCTTTACATGATCGGGGCGGTGGATGAGGTGAAGGGAAAAGTGAAACCAGGCCGGACCGCAGCCTTAGCCGAATCAGAGTCACAAGACGAGGTCCAGAGCGATCCGAAGCCTGCCCTCAGTTCCGCGTCCGAAGCCGGATCTACGCCGACGAAGAAGTTCAGACCGGGGCCCACACCAGAGGCTGGACATGCAGACACTACACATGAATCTTAAAGTATTGTTGCCATTCCATGTGTTTACCGAGAAGACCGGCGTGACCCGCATCGTCGCGGAAACCCGAGAGGGTTCGTTTGGGATTTTGCCGCACCGACTCGACTGCGTGGCCGCGCTTGCGCCGGGGATTCTGATCTACGAAGACGAAGCCGAGGGCGAGGTGTACGTCGCCGTGGATGAAGGGGTGCTGATCAAGACCGGCTCGGAGGTACTCGTTTCCGTACGCAACGCCATAGCCGGAACGGACCTCCGCCAACTGCGCGAGGCGGTGGAGCGGGAGTTTCTGAACCTGAACGAACGTGAGCAGACCGTCCGCTCGGTGCTCGCGAAAATGGAGAGCGGGTTTATCCGCCGCTTCGCGGAGTTTCATCATGACTGACGAACGACAACATCAACCGTTGAAGCCGAAGCCGCCGCTCAGCCAGGAGGTCGGCGCGAAGGCGGCACGCAAACTCCGGGCGCAGCGCCATGTTACGCGGACCGTTTGGTTTGGCCTGGGCATGATGGGACTGATCGGCTGGTCGGTGGCGATTCCGACGCTGCTCGGCGCAGCGCTGGGTCTCTGGTTGGACAGACGCTATCCGGGAGGCCGCTCCTGGACGCTGGCGCTGTTGGTGGCTGGGCTCGCGATCGGCTGTTTCAATGCGTGGCATTGGGTGGCCAAGGAAGACAGGGAGATGCGGGAAGAACAGGAGGATAACAATGAATGAAACGCTGGCACTGGCGCTGGCTTTGGTGGCGGGAGGGGTGCTCGGGACGATATTCTTCGGCGGCCTGTGGTGGACGGTGCGGAAGGGCGTTTCGGCCAAACGTCCGGCGGTGTGGTTTCTGGGCAGCCTGCTGTTGCGGACAGGTATCGTCCTCGTTGGATTTTATTTTGTCTCGAACGGTCATTGGGCGCAGCTGCTACTGTGTCTCCTAGGATTTGTCGTCGCGCATTTCATCGTGACAAGGCTTACTGGCTCGCCGGTCGAACATTACAACGCCCCAGCGAAGGAGGCCAGCCATGCGCCTTAGTCCCGACGAGATCATCTTCTGGCAACAGGGGTTTCTTAAACTCAATGCCACTATTGTATTCACATGGGGACTCATGGTCGTGCTGGCCGTCGGTTCACGAGTCATCACGCGCAAACTTTCCACCGGTCTCGAACGTTCCCGCTGGCAGAACCTTCTCGAAATCATCGTCAGCGCGATCAAGAAACAAATCGAAGAAGTCGGCCTTAGCCACCCGGAGAAATATCTCCCTTTTTTGGGTACGCTCTTCCTATTTGTTGCCGCAGCCAGCCTCTGCACCGTCATCCCCGGCTACGAGCCGCCGACTGGCTCGCTTTCGACCACAGCGGCACTGGCGCTATGCGTATTTGTGGCCGTACCGCTGTTCGGCATTGCGGAACGAGGCGTGGGGGAATACCTCAAGTCCTACGTGCAGCCGACGGCCATTATGCTGCCGTTCAATATCATCAGCGAAGTTTCCCGCACGCTGGCTCTGGCCGTCCGCCTGTTCGGCAACATGATGAGCGGCGC
>JBDTPK010000739.1:0-2022 GCA_039932735.1 Nitrospirota bacterium | reverse complement strand
TTCTGTGATACAGGATGAATTGAACCGCCGAAGCAATGCGATTCAGCGGCTGAGGGATGCAGGCTTATATGTGGTGTTGTGGAACCCAAACAGTTATACGATTTGCCGAGGACAAGGTCGGGTCCCGTTGGGCGACACTTTATCAACAGCCATCGCCACGGACGATGGGTCAGATGAGTGCCCTTGGACATTTAGACATTGGCTGATGATGCCTGGTCCTGCCCCTGACGACTTCGACTGTGAGTGTGCCACCCTTGAGGCAGCGGTAGAAGCGATTCTTGCCTTCTACTTTGGCCAGCCAACCATTCTCGACAATTGGCTTGTCCCTCTGCACGTACATCCAGAGTTATTATCGGAAGACCATGTTCGTGCTGCGTTATCTCAGGCCACGACCATAACGGCAAACCAGTTTGAAATCATCCAGGAGGAACGGCGCGCTTTTTTCCTGCGCGAAGTGATGAACGCAGGTGCTCCCAGGAGGGAGTGGTGGCGAGAGGTAACAGCCGTGCTGGCGGATAAGCTTGTCGGAAAAGAGGACTTCATGGAGCAACTACAGATTGTCTGCGAACTGGAACATGCTGGCAGGAAATTACCGCCTCGACCCCCACTGAGAATAGGCTCTCGCTACGAATGGGCTTTTCAGAGCCAGTTCTTATGCATTCAACACGTTAAGGAGACGACGAAAACGCTGCGCTTGAGACGGGATCTCCAAGCAGTCTACATTGTGGTCCCATAAGCGGCTTGGATCAGTCACGCGAATTCTGTATCGGCGACTTATACTAGTAGATAATACTTAGTGTAATGATATCATGCCATTGTACGTTCCGGTCCTTGAACTGGACACCAACTGTCCGGTACAGGAGCTGTGCACCGTCTGGCATGATGGGAGAATTCTCCTTGCTGCACGGCCGGCACGCATGCCAACCTCAGTGTAGGAACCGTGGGCATCGATCCCTTACAGGACATGATGGCCAAGTTGAAGACGGGACCCATTCTCTAATGGATAAGCCCGGCGTACACCGCTGAAATACCTCCCTGCAGGCTTGTCTTCCTCGCTGCTTGCGCCTTCTCCTCCAACCCTTCTCACCTGATATTTCCAGACGCATACTTCCGAGACCACCAGCCTCAGCCTTGCTTGACGCCTGATTCAGATTCGCGCCATCGGACAGGATCACGTCTCCAAGGAGGCGTGTGTACGTGTCGTAGCCGAATGCTGACGGGTGACTCCTCTCGCGTGCCGCTCCAGCGCCACGACTTCTGGGGTAGGATACGGACCGCCCCCGCGTGACGGACGATCCTAGCCGCTGTCAGATCTCGAACATACCCAGATGGGACGGGGGCGCAGTCCTTGAGCCTGTGGACCTCCTCTCTCCCCACTGCGCATGGCTCACTGGCCGGCAAGACTTCCCCGTGAGAACGCAGGCCCCCCACCGACCCATCTCGGCTCCGTGCTTACTGGCGTCGAGGACGCGTGCCCCTCAACATGAGGGTTTCTACGTTACATAGTTTCGCCGAACAGCTTAGGATGCCGTCGCTCTTTCTGAGAGAACGGAGGGAGGGCGATCGTACGTGGTGGTATGGCTAATGCCGTTCGGGTATTCGGAGCGCCTGTCCATGCCAGTCCAGAATCAGCCAAGCCGTGGTTTCCGTTCTCCTCGGTTCTCCGGTGCGCATTCATTCCCTTCACGTGAACAGTCAGAAGCGCTGCGTCCTGCACACCCTCTGTATACATCTGTCCTACGTTTGGCGTGGCTGCTGGGGGTGATGGCCCTTGCGGGAATGTCCAGCTGCGGCCCCGCGCCGCCCGTTGATCCTGGGAACGGTGGTTCACACGCGGCCCTGCCAGGGCCGTCTCCCTCCCAACAGGCTCCGGTCTCAAGCAGCGCCCCAACAATCCCCGTAGCGAGTCCCCTGCCATTGGCCTCGGGCCTCGCGTCCTCCGATCATGACGAAGCACGCCCGGCGGAGCCGCTCGTCGTGCCTGCATGGATTGCCACGGCGCTCAAGTCGCCGGATGTCCAG
>JBDTPK010000738.1:0-2023 GCA_039932735.1 Nitrospirota bacterium | reverse complement strand
TTTGTGCGGTGGTTGGTGCCATCCTGGGCTGTGTCTCGGCCAATCCAGAATCAGGATCGAACACACCTGGGCAGGCAGCTCCAGCAGCGGCACATTCTCAAGAGATGGTTGACTGTCTGTTGCCAGGGCAGATTCGGCAGCTCGATGAGACGGTCACCTATCTGACAGAGCGCCGACATGTTCGGACTACTCAAGCGGACTGCACCAGCCGGGGAGGGGAGATTCAGCCATCGGGAGGACCGATAGAGGCTCCTTCTCGGTAATGCTCTCGCAGCACCTTGTGCAGCCTTTCCTTCCCTCTGTGATCATCTTGCTTTCTCTACGCAGAAACCTTAGTCTTGGCCCCGTCGTGCCTGACAGGCATCCACAGCCATGTACATGGGTTGTTAGGAGCCTCTTGTCTCTGCATCTCGAAGTGCCTTGGTTGGCTCGTTTCGTGGGGAGGCATCCGCTCTGACTATGGGCGAACGTGAAAGTCTCCTAAGATTTTCTGTCATCGAGCACCCCTGCCTTTCATGGGATACGTTCTGCGATCTCCTTGATGCGGTTCCTTGGAACGCTGTCGAACCTCGGCTTCCCCTCTTTAGCCACGCCGACAAGGCGAGTGGCGATTCAAGTTCTCTCCGAGAACAACTCGCTGGCCCAGGACAGTATTTCTTCGAAGCGAATCTGGCACAACAAGCATTCGAAATTTTCTGGCTTAAACTCAGTCTGTTCGACAGGCTGTGTCGCCAGGTTGCGCAGATCCATGCGCAGACTCGACGCCCTATTCTCACTCTCGATCCTGCACATATTCTGATCACACTGCCGGAACAAGGCAGCAGCTATGTCCCTGTGCGGTGGGGGTGCAGGCTGACGGTCCAGAGTCCCGACGAGGCGCCCCATCTACTCGTTGATGATATGCCTCCGGAGATGGCGAGTGGTTTGAGTCCTGCCCTTCAGGACGTCGATCGATGTTATGTGAGTCCTTCTGTTCGGGAATGGCCGCTCGGTCGCGAGGTGGCTGCCACGGCGTTGATTCAGTCGGCAGATCCTATTCCAGAGGAGAGCGAAACCTCGATCCGAGGCCTGATTCGCGTGCATGTGATTGCTGATGGAATCGCGGCACAGGCGTTCTCCCGACACGATGTGTTTCGTCTGGTTCTTCCTTTGAAGATGAAGAAGGGCACTGACGTGCGGGTCTGGGCGAGGAAAGTCGATGTTCCTGAGCGTGGCATCGTGCTGAGTGGTGTGACGGATGTACTCTCCCCGGAGATCTGGAAAACATTTAAAGGAGCGAGTGGGCACGCCATGTCAGACGCGCGCGCCGTGGTCTATCGAAGCTTCCCACCGTCGAGCGATCTCTACGGCCTCGGTATGCTGCTCCTCCGCGCATTGCTGGGATCGGACGTGCACCGGTGGGAGCGTGTGACGGCGACTCTTCCCTCTCTCCTTGAGGGGTTGGCTCCAGCTGTTCAGGGTGTTGAGCCTTCGGACTTCTCGGTGCTGCATGTGCGTATTCGAGAGCGCTTATGCGAGTGGCAGGACCTCTTTTTACAGCCCCATATCATTGACGATCTATGGTGGGACGCACTGACGCTGGCGTTGCGGTCGTTATCGATCATCCCAGCGTTCAGTTATGCCGTCCCTCTTTCCCCTGAGGCCTCTGTGTCAGATAGCAGTGCGGTTGATGTTCTGTCCCAGGAAGTGGCCCATCTTGCCAGGCGCGCGCGTGTGGAACTGTTCGAGGCGGATGAGCGGGATCGTACCATTCGGGCGGCCTGTGATCACATGTTGGCCGATCTCGGAGTAGGATGAAGCACAGTGTTATGCCGTTTACGCTTATTATCCGATCACGACGAGATCACGAGGAGGCACAGGATTCCGAACGGGTGTTCGATCAGCCGGTCGTCACCATCGGGCGTGCGGCCGCCGCGGACCTTGTGCTCAAAGATCCTCAGCGGATGGTGTCGTCCCGGCATGGGGAGATTCGAAGGCGAGGGTCTTCCTGGATCTTGGTCGACCTTGGCAGTACGAATGGCAC
>JBDTPK010000737.1:0-2029 GCA_039932735.1 Nitrospirota bacterium | reverse complement strand
GTTTTTCCACAGCCTGCTAAACGTCATCCCTCGCGTAGGCAAACTTCTAATAAATTAACAAGCCTGTAACACTCTGTTATCGGCATAGTAACACCCTGCCCCCATATTCCTGTGGCGCACAAGGCAAATAATTTGAATCGAGGTTACCAGGTGAGCATACGGCAGGAACTCAGTAAATGATGCCAAGAAAAATATTCAGGATTAGTTTTCCTGAGCCGATCATCAAATACTGCGTAGCGTGAGCTTAGTAATCGCCAGCTTTGCCTGTAGAAGTGCACTTTCAGAGAAGTTATGCGCGCACCCTTTGACGGTCTCATCAGTCATCTTCACCCGGTGAGCAAGCGGTTGCACCGTAACGCTGTCTTTTCTTACCCATGGCGAGTTCGAATTGAGCCAACAATCCATCCCAACAAGGAGTTAGCCCCATGAATTTTATGCCTCTCCCAACAGTCATGACTCTGATCCTGTGCGCGGGACTGTCAGGGTGTGCCCCTAAGTCGTTTTTCCCGCCAGAAGTCATGGAAAAGGTCTCTCCGACCTTTGAATTTGAGGCGTGGCGTGACGCGCCTCCCACAAATGAGGCGGGAAAGACCGATTCAGGCCATAAAGTTGAGCTGGGAGGCCGGATTGTACAGGCTACCAAGAGCGCCAAAGGTATCGTGATTGTCGCGGAACAACTTCCCATCGTGAACAACCCCGCGTACGGACCCAAGGAAGATGACAAGAGAACCGGTGACCATGAATTCGCCTTTCTCTATGCAGGAGAGATTGAATCACTGGATTTGATGAGGGGAAACCGGTTCATCGTTGTGGGAACGACTACGAGCAGACGTCCGGTCCTGGAGCACGGCATCCCAAAATCCGAGCCCTTCTTAATCGCGGACTGCATCCATGTGTGGCAGACACTCGGGGCCGAAATCGCCGACTTCAAATTAGATGTTGGAGCAGGCTTTTCACCCCTTCCTGAAAAAACATACTGCATTGCGAAGAAGTAACGGAATCGGGAACAAGCACTTCGAGCAGGTCACTGCCGAGGAGTGGGTGACTCAAGCAGTCAGCGGCAACCTGAACCGTATTTCGCTAGGCATCTCTTGGGGGACGTCGAGAAGGGGAAAATCTCATGAAGGAGGTACTCGAATGACACGATTGTGGTTCACATCCATCGCCTGCGTGATCAGCCTTGGGTTGATTGTCCAGGCCGAAATTGCTCAAGCCGGCCTTGAGGACCTTCTCTATGAGAAGGGGCAGATCACCAAAGAAGAATGGCTCAAACTTCAAGCCGATCGTGAAAAAGCAGGACCGGCAGGACAAGGGGCGCAGGCGCCTAGTTCCGCTACGCTCGGACCAGATCCCGTCACGAATCTCGATTCGCGCGTAGGCATGGTCGAGGAGTGGAAAGCCAAGATCGAAAGGCTCCCGTCGCTGAGCGGCAAGTTTAACATCGGATTGAACGCTTTACAGTTTCTCTACACGCACCAGGACGCCCATGTCGCCGAAGGCAGGAGTCAAGATAACTTCTCAGTCCGACGGTCCGAAGTGCTCATGTATGGAAAAATCAACGAATACATCCCCAAATGGCACACCCTGATGGAAATGCAGAGTAACGGCATTTCCAACAGCACACCGGGCTGTACGGCGGGTGCGAACTGTAGCACCGCCGCATCAGGGACTGGGGCTTCGACCACGATCTTCCGTGAAGCCTATATCGATTTCAGACCGATGCCCAGCATCGCGCCCCATCTCAATGTCATTCGGATGGGTGTGTTCCGTATGCCCTTCGGCATTTTCACAGAACAATCCGGCGGTCTCCGTGATGTGATCAGCAGCCCCTACCTCAACTCTGTCGGCAGCGGCGGCATAGTTCGAAATGGATCGGGGAATAGTACCGTCGGTGCGATCGACTTCATTCAAGAACGTGACTATTTTGCCGATGTCAGAGGCACCCTGTCTCACAAGCTGGATTACGTGGTCGGCATCATGAACAACAATAACTTCCAGGCTAACTCCACAGGAGCCAACGGCCCGAAAA
>JBDTPK010000736.1:0-2034 GCA_039932735.1 Nitrospirota bacterium | reverse complement strand
GAACTCAGCACTTCAGGTGGTTTGGTCTGGGAGCGAGGATTTGGCCTCTGCTCATGAATCACATTAGGTATATATGCTACTTACCATACCGCAATACAGCATGCAACAGAAAGCCAACAATACCATACGGTGGCAGCATCGGCAAGACAGGATAAGTCTCCCAAATCCAGAGATAGAAATTCCGCGCAGCTCGGTTGAGGCGCGTGCAGTCTGATTGTTACGCGGCGCGCCTCGTGCGTCTCGTAACCGGGGTCGTGAGACATCGCGGACCCCGTTCCAGTCGTCCCTGCTCGGTCATGGCTCGGCGAGTGGAGACAGACCGATCCCGGGTTTTCCGCTAACCCCCCGCTGTGTGCCAGGACGTGTGAAGCGTCAGGTCGCCACGCCTAGTGCTCCGCATCGCTGGCGGATGGTGCGCCAACAGGCGAGCGCCTCGGCATCCAACACGAGTCGCAAGACCACCCGTCCCGCATGGCGAAGAATTCGCCCCGCGACCTGCACCAGCTTCCAGCGGACCGTCGCGATCGTCTGCGACGCCCATGCGGCGGGACAGGCTAGGCGTTTGAAGCCCATGAAGAGGTTGTACGCTCGCACGCCGATCCGGAAGAAGACGGCATTGGCTCCGGAATCTCCGCAAGACAGCTGCTCCAGCCCCAGCCCATGCTTCAGTTCCTTGTGGAAGGTCTCGGCCTGGCCGCGCTGATTGTGCCAGCGCAGCACCGCGTGCGCCGTCTTCTCCTTCAGCGGCCAATTGCTGGCCACGCCGTGATCGGCATACGGCCCCGTGGCCTTCTCACACAGATCGCCCTGCAGCCGCTCTTCGCGCTTGATGCTCAGCCGAAACGCGGCCTTCGTCTGGTTCATGGTGTGCACGGCTTCCGCCACCTGATAGCCACACCCCTTCTCTGGCTCCTGCCACGCCTCCGTGGGAACCCCGGCGATCACGGCTTTGACCGCCACATCCTGATCCGCCGTGATGGCCCACTGGACGTGATCCGCCTCCACCTCATTGCTCAGCGCAGCCTGATACGACGCCCTGTCGGCCCGATACCGCGCCCGCCGTTTGCCGACGGGCCTACGGGTTCGGCCCTGCCGGTAAAATTCGAGCTGTCCGGTACCCGGCGACACATTCCCCTCCCGAAACTCATCCACGAGACAGACCGGGGTCTCAAACACAAAGCCGAGCATCGGCATGTACCCCCGCTCGCCCAGGTCGCTCCAGTGGGCGTCGCGCTTTTCACCCACCACCAGCGTCGCATCCACGTCCAACGTATAGGTCTCGTGCCCATCACGGCGCAGGAGCCGTGCATTCAAGGGGTCGCGCACCTGCCCCAAGCCCACGAGCCCGGCGTGCTCCGTCTGCGGATCCCCCATGCGCCGTAGCCAATCGCCCAGCGTATCGGGATCGGGGAGCGCCGCTCGGTCCAGGAGCCGCATCAGCCCCGCTTCACGTCGCAACGCCCGGAGATCTTCCAGGCTTCGGCCTCCGGCCTGGAGCATGAGGATCAGCCGAGCCACAAAGACGGAGGGGGCATAGCCCCGGTTGCTCCCGGGACCAGGCAGATACCGATCCACCAACCCGCAGACGCCCAGTCCATGGTTACACTCGGCCAGCAGGGCCAGGCCCCCATGGGCCGTCAGGGTCTCATCCGTTCGTTCCAGTTTGAATCCCAACACCGTGTGTCGTACCCTCATCTCACCTTGTCGGTTAAAGACTGTGTGGCAATACACCTTTTATATCCGCGCTCAGCGCGGCCTCTGTTTTAGGGGTATGCGCAAACCGTAATCAGAATACATTTCCTCCACTCCAGTTCTTGGCATGTGCGATTGTCTCGTAGCCTTGACACGTAAAATCCTTCTAGTTAGAATTAGGCCAGGTTTTTCGAGAACTTTGCGCATATCGAACCAGTTATAGGCTCCAGCTAAAAGGAGGCAGGATGTTCGAAAGATTTACGGATAAGGGCCGGAAGATCATTATTCTCGCACGGGAAGAGGCTGAGCGTCATCAAAACGACTACCTCGGAACCGAGCATC
>JBDTPK010000735.1:0-2035 GCA_039932735.1 Nitrospirota bacterium | reverse complement strand
CTAATCATGTGATTTCTTGACAAAGAATGCCCTCGCTGCTAGCTTCGGTATCGGTCAATAATATTGGAGGCTACGATGGCTTCAAGCATCTTTGTCATCGACAGTAGCCCTGCCGTCCGCCGGCTGGTCGAGCAAATTTCAAAGCAAGAAGGGTACAAGGTCCAGGGATTCCAGGATGGCCCTACCGCATTGCAAGCCGCACGTCACACGAGCCCGAATCTCATCATCGCAGATTATCATTTGGAGAACATGACGTTTTCGGGATTCTGTAACGAAGTCTATAAGCTGGACAACTTGTTCGAAACCTATATTGTCTCCCTGACGACCCCTTCAGATCGTGTAGATGAAACCCACTTGCGTTCGCTGGGGGTAAAGGCCTTTCTCAACAAACCCTTTCAGTCGGAAGCCCTCATCGATGTGATCAAGGATTTAGAAAAGCAGCAGACAGCCATGGCGAACGGAGCAAAAAAGACATCTCGCTCCTGGCCTCCAGTTTCAAGTGCGACGGATTCAGACGATGATAGCGTGGATGATGACAGTCCGATCGAGCAAGAAGAGATACAGGCCATCATCCCCCTCTCCCAACCGAAGCACTCCCCTGTCGCTACCACCGAAAACGCGCAGGCGTCGGCAGCCGAACCGGAAGAGGCGATAATGGGTCTCTTCGGTCAACTCCTACATTCCATGTCTGAACGAACGGAGAAAAAGATTACCGCCTTGGTCCCCCAGATGGTGGGAAAAGACCTGGCACCCCTCGTGGCCAAAGCCGTGGAAGCAGAGGTTCGCACACAGACGGGTGCATCCCTCTCGGAAGAACGGCTGACTCAAGTACTTGAACCGTTACTCGTGACAGCACTCCCACAGGTTCTCTCACGGGAGATGTCCCTCCTCGAACCTATGATTCGACAGAGCATGCTCGAAACCGCGAACCCCTTAATCAAAGAACGCATCGATCAATGCGTCCGCGAAGAAATTGCTGCCGTTCGCACCTCACTGTCCGATATGGTTCGGGAACAACTCGGTTCGCTTGATGGACTCGTGAAGGAAGAGATCCAACTGGCTGCTGCGAAGCAGACCGCTGGAATGGCCGAAGCGCTCGTCCGGGCGACGGCCCAGGAGCAGGTTGAGCAAGCCGTTCTGAAACTCGTGCCGAAACTCGCCGAAGCGCAAATCAAAGCAGAGATCCTTCGCCTCACACAAGCCGCGTAAGGCTCTCTCCTCCCTTCCGACCTACCCTTTCTTGCTCTTCTTCACCTTACTCCGTCTCGCTGTCGTCACCAGTGCCTTCACTCGCGCGACATTCTTCCGATGCTTCTTTTTCGTCTTGCGGTCTTTTTCACGCCCTGTGGCCATAGTCTCTCCAAATTGTAAAAAGTTGAAGCGGAGCGAACCCTTCGCCCTCGCTGTGTGCGAGTCTGTATAACACACGGCTCGACACCCCTCAAGCTATGTCTCTCGGCTGCATTGTCTTGAGAGGCCAACATCCGCATGCTAAGATGCGCCGCGTTTCGAGCAGGATGCTAAAAAAATCCGCCAGCGGCGTTCTCGCATCGTTCAGACTCTCAACGTACCCCGGAGGGTACGCCTCGGCCCTTCTCTCGCTGCGGCCTTGCTGGACGGCATTTTTAAGCACCCTGCTGTTTGTATTTCTTATTGGGCTACACATAAGGGTCGTGAAGTTAGGACACTATCGCTAAAATGAGCACACCCCAACTCGATAAAGTCTACGATCCCAAGGCCGTCGAAGCACGATGGTCTCAGATCTGGAACGAGCGAGGTTATTTCCACGCCTCGCCGACCCATCCAGGCCAACCCTACTGCATCGTCATTCCTCCACCCAATGTCACAGGTTCACTCCATGTCGGCCACGCGCTGAATCATTCAATCCAAGACATCCTGATACGCTGGCGACGCATGCAGGGCCACAATGTGCTCTGGCTACCAGGCACCGACCATGCCGGGATTGCCACACAGAACGTCGTGGAAAAGCAGCTCATGGCCGAAGGCGTTTCCCGGGAATCCCTTGGACGGGAAC
>JBDTPK010000734.1:0-2036 GCA_039932735.1 Nitrospirota bacterium | reverse complement strand
CCAGGCAGCCACCAACGTACCGGTTCGGCCCTTTCGGGTTCCGCTGTGCCCAGGATAGTCCGAAATAGCCTGTACCTTTGTACTCTCTTACCTTTTCCCTGAAGTCGGCACCTCGAAGGATTCCATGCTGAATCACGCATCGTCAGAGTGTCAAGCATTTCACACATGCCTCGGGCTGTCTCTGTGTGTTCTGCTCCTGCCGGCCGTGCTGTTTCCTCATACGCTCTGGGCCCAGGACATCGCGCGGCTGCAATCCGGCGTGGTCAAGATCACCGCCAAACCGCCAGAAGGAACCACGAACGTCGGTACTGGGTTCATTGTTCGAGTGGACAAGGAGGCGGCCTATATCATCACTGCGGCCCATGTTGTCGCCGGGGACACGCAGCCACAAGTGGAGTTCTTCACCAAGCGAAACATGCCTGTGAAGGCTGAGGTGCTGGGGTTGGAAGGCGACGACGAGGTGAGAGGCTTGGCCTTGGTGGTCGTGAGAGGAACGGAGAATCTCCCGAAAGGGATCACGGCGCTGTCGCTTGCCGCCGCCACGCGTCTTTCGGGGGGAGAAGACATTCTCGTGATTGGATTCCCCGGAAACGCAGGGCCCTGGGCCCTCATCAAAGGTAATATCTCTTCGCGGCAAGGGCGAGACATCTACTTTTCTCCTTCGGTCGATTCAGGCCATTCTGGTGGACCGGTCTTGCACAGCGGCAACGTGGTCGCCATGGTCGGTGCTGGAAGTCAGACCGTGGGTCGCGGGGTGACGGCCAGGAGTGTCCAAGATTACATTGAGGGTTTTGGGATCATGTCCCAAGAAAACACGACCTCGACATCGATAGCAACCGAATCCTCGCCCTCGCCCGTCGCAACAGCCAAACCGGAGCCACGGCCCATGACTCAGGACCGAGAGGTCACCGGCAAGGACGGCGCGCCGATGGTGCTGATTCCGGCCGGAAGCTTCAAGATGGGCAGCACCAAGGACGAGGTGGATCAGGCGATCCGTGGCTGCGTCAAGGAACTGGAGAAGAATGAGCAGACCTGCAAGGACTGGTACACACCCGAACTCCCTCAGCACAACGTCCAGATAGACGCCTTCTACTTCGATAAATACGAGGTGACCAACCGGCTCTTCCAACAGTTCGTTCAGCAAACCGGTCACCGGACCACGGCGGAGCGGGAAGGCAGCGCCAAGGCGTTCGTCGAAGGGAAGGGTTGGGAGGAGGTCAAGGGAGCCAGTTGGCAGAAGCCAGAGGCTGGTGCGACGGTCTTTAATTCTGACCGAGCAGAGCATCCCGTGGTCTCTGTGTCATGGGAGGATGCGCAGGCTTATTGTCGGTGGGCTGGGAAGCGGCTGCCTACGGAGGCGGGGTTTGAATATGCCGCGCGTGCGGGCACCACGACTAAATACTGGTGGGGGCATGGGAATCCGGGAGCGCGGCGCGTCGAGAATCTCGCAGACGAATCAGCCAAGAAAATCCTCAAAGGGATTATGACGGGTTATGACGACGGCACTGAGCGCACCGCCCCCGTCGGTAGTTATGAGGCAAACCTCTGGGGACTGCATGACATCAGTGGGAATGTGGCGGAGTGGACGGCGGATTGGTATGACGGGAGCTACTACGGCAAGAGTCCGCCCCGCAATCCCAAAGGGCCTTCTAGTGGCGAATATCGTGTGTTCCGCGGTGGGTCCTGGGACCTTGAACCGTTCCCTGTTCGATCGGCACTCCGGCTCAGGGACTCACCCTCGAACCGGGGCGGCCCTATCGGGTTCCGTTGCGCCCAGGACCGTCCGAAATAACCTGTACCCTTGAACCCTGTTTCCTTTTGTCCGAATCTCGAAATTTTTTTCTGCTCCGCAAGTGCAACCCGTCCTAGTTGGGAGTCGTCATGACCGACGGAGGCACCGAGAATCTTCCCACGGCCGTGACGAAGGCCTATGATTTGCTGCTCTGGCTCATCAACCATGTGGGGAAATTTCCACGGTCCCACCGGTTTGTGCTCGGGGATCGGATCGAGTCGCGCATGCTGACCGTGCTGGAATC
>JBDTPK010000733.1:0-2041 GCA_039932735.1 Nitrospirota bacterium | reverse complement strand
GTGTGATAGCTGGCCTTCCGTCCGCAGTTGGAACCTTCACCTTTACGCCGCAGGTCACCGATGCCTTCTCGCTCATTGATTCGAACCCGCCGACCCTCTCGATCAGGATCAAGAAACAGTAGTGTCAGGTTAAAAATGCGCGCACGTTGCTGAAAGCCATTGGCGGCGGGCATTTTTGAATTTTCAATGGTGGCCACGATTTCAATGCGAGACAAAAAAACGGCCTCCATGCGAATCAATAGGTTCCGACTGAATACACGACCATTCCTGTCTTAACCGGACACTACTGAGCAAGAATACAAACGACTAGCCTCCTCCCTCTGAAGAATGAGGCCTGAACCCGCATCGTGCATGGTCAGGTCTCCTACGACGAGCCTAGGGCCGGCAGGCTCCCCATCAAGCCCCCAGCCTACGGCATGAATCATCCATCTGGGTCTGCAGGCGGCATAAGCTAATCTTGCGACGCGCTTCAGCAATTTCACATCGAACTTCAGCACGCTTTTGCGGCGGCTACATTGCCATCGACTTGCCGTCGTCTCTCTCGGCAGGCGTGACGCATAGAGCCTCCCTTCGTATGTACCCACCCAACAGGACGCAAGGTGGCACACTGGTATTAGGCATGAAGGGATAGCCTTATCAACGACTTGCCATCTAATCATCGAGTGCTAGAGTTCATATGAATCTGGACCACTCCACTCATGTGAGCCATGCACACATTTTTCACGTTCCCTTTGATGTTTGTGCTTCTTCTGTTCGTCTCTTCAGCCTGGGGCGCTGACGGATCGATTTCAGACGACGTGGCTCAACGCTGGGCTGGATTATCCCCTGATCTGGCACCCCAAACCGATCCGAAACAGACCACCTCTCCCCTCTATCAGACCAATCTCACCACCACCTTCTCTGCTCCATCTGTCGCCTCGTCCCGACTACGCGATCTCGTCCCAGAGACCGATCAAGCCCGCACGCAGGGACTCCTGTCTTCAACCACATGGCTGAACGGAATTATTGTCACTGAAACGGAAGTGGCTCAGAACCAGGGAGGGGCCGGGTGGCTCCAAAGCAGGATTCCCGGCGATACACCTCACGATGCCTCCCAGCGCATGATCCGACTCGGTCTGACAGGCACAGCAGGGTCGATCCGTTATGGGATGCTGTCACGATCAGCAGGGCAGGCGTTCTTACACGGACCGGACCAGGCACGACGTGAGGCATGGGGAGAATGGACGTCCGGCTCGACGACGCTGCGGAGCACGGTTGGACAACAGTGGAACAATGTGGCCGAAGACCCCACCTGTTCTCGACTCGAACAGACGTATGGGCGAGTCGGTTTATCCTGGAAACGTCCGGTCTGGCCGGAGATCACCCTCACCTATGCGCACAATTCCCTGAATAGTACGCTTGACCCACTTGGCGTCGCTCCCCAGCGAAGCCACAGTCACGCCCTAGAAAGCGCCGTCGCCTATACCGGCACGGAATGGAATGCCCGTTTCGCATCGAGTTATATTCTCGGGAGCGATCTGCTTCGTGGTGGAACGGAATATACGGTGAGGATGCAGATGTTGACGGCCAGCTTTCGCCCGTCGGATACCCTGACCATTTCTCCGACGCTGAGGTATCGAGAGGAGGGACAGGATTGGTCGGGCGTTCGAATCCATTCGCCGTCGGCATCAGTCGCCCTGCAGTACAGTCAAAGTCAACAGGTCCTGATCAGCGCCATGGGCAATTACGCCGGCGTACGCTCAAATGATGGGATGTTTGATACGATGCACCTGGGTGGGAGAGGGAAACTTGCGTGGGATGTTCATCGATCAAAGGGATGGACAACGCTGATCTCCTTAGAAGCCGATTACAATCGGATGACGAACCGTATGCTGCCCACCGCCGGCAGAGAAGATATCTCTGGACTGCTACGCCTCGTTCTTGCCGCCCTCTAATCACCCCACCATTGACCCGCTACTTCGCCAGGGCCTGGCGTGTGTCGGTGCCCTCTCATGAAGCGTCGTTCGTGGTTGCCTAGTCGATCTGGTTCGTTTCCTCTCTC
>JBDTPK010000732.1:0-2042 GCA_039932735.1 Nitrospirota bacterium | reverse complement strand
GCGGACACTTGCGTATAAGCACTGTCGGTGCTGGCACGGATGCCCCACTTTCCGCTCACTTCTTCTACCGAGCGCGCTTCACAGCTCGATAGCTGGCTTACTCGCTTTTCTCACGTAAAATACGTAATGTGTATGTAGGTATAGTCCCTTATACATTCTTTGTTTGTTTCCGATAGTTGTCCTCAATGGTCCCAACTGTCATACATAATCATAGCTAGGGTATTGCGCGCCATCGTCTCACACCGGCATGGTCTCTTATCAGGAGACGTTGCAAAGGAGTTTTAAGGGTTCAGGAAGGCAGCTGAGCGGAAACTGACTGGCTCGACAGCGCTTCGGACCTAAAGGACCTGCCTCCGCCGGCGGGAACCGGCTAGAGAAGCTGAGAGGAGATCGGGTCGGAGAGTACAGGATCGAGGTCAATGATCATTGGCGCATTTGCTATGTCATGAAGGCAGGCCGACCCTATGGAGGCCGAAATCATAGATTAGCCACTGAAGGAGAACACGCCATTATCAAGAACGGAATGCGAACTGTCCATCCCGAAGAAATCCTGTTCGAGGAGTTCGTGAAGTCGTCAGAGGCACGGATCAACGCCAACATGCGTGCAAGGCCCTCGAAGTCCCGGCGAAGCGGATCAGGGCGATTATCAAAGGCGTGAGCATATAAGGCGGAATGGGTCTGGCCATTCTGCCTTGCAGCGGGTTATCCGTACGTGAATAAAAAAGGAGGGGACCAAGACTGATGACGACCATCAGATGCAGAAGCTCGTCACGATCAACGTCGAAGATGCAGGCTATCACTTCGTGTCTGTCGCCACTGGGAAACACGGCCTGCGCTTCTTGGGGCATCAGGAGGTGGATCTGATTCTGGTGGATATGTTTATGCCGGAGATGGACGGCCTGGTACTGATTCCGCTTCTTCGTAAGACTCGACCCACCAGCAAAATCATTGCAATCACTGCAGGATTAGGGGACAAACACTTTCTCGACGTCGCGAAGATTTTAGGGGCGAATGACACCCTGGAGAAGCCGTTTGGCCGCCAAAAGTTGCCGGATGCGGTCGCCTTGCAGTTGTCGCTGGGAAGGAAGGCCCAGGAAGTGCCAGATCGGCAATGAAGACCGCAGCGACCCCATCCGCGTAAATCCACCCCTCACATAGGCAACGGTACGGCAGGAGTCGCGCTGTTGTTCCTCGTGCCATTGGTTCGAGCTAACTGCCACTCTTGCAAACTCATGCCGGTCGCAACGCAGAAGTGAGATTGTTCTTGCTTTCCCAGCGCCAACTCATAGGATGACCAAAGGCACGGAGTCTGCCTGATTCAGGTCCACTGCACATAAGGCACACATCCCTCCGCCGTGCGCGATGCGATCGAGTTGCATCTGCATCATAAGCCGACCCGAACTAGCAAGAGCAGAATCTCGCGATGGTGAGGCATGTCGAGTCCTCGGCATGGCAAGCCTACGGGTATCCTCCATCGGCGTCGAGTCGGAGGATGATTGGCTCGACCACCGGCTTGAGCATGATCCCCGGTTTTTGCGACGAGGCGAGGTAGCGTGGGCTTCGTCCAAATTTTTCCACCGCGGGCTATGGTGAGCGTTAGAAGGCTCCCCCGCACATCAGTGGAGTAGATGGATGCAGAACAGCAATCAGCTCCGAGGCCTCACGCGCAAGCAGGCGGAAGAGACGCTGCTCAAGGCGGGAGCCTTGCAGAGCGCCATCTTCAACAGCGCCAACTTTTCGAGCATCGCGACCGATGCGAAGGGCGTCATTCAGATCTTCAACGTCGGCGCTGAGCGCATGCTGGGGTATACGGCCGCCGAGGTGGTGAACCAGATTACGCCCGCCGATATTTCCGATCCGCAGGAAGTAATCGTGCGCGCCAAGGCATTGAGCACGGAGCTGGATACTCCGATTACCCCCGGCTTTGAAGCCCTGGTGTTCAAGGCCTCGCGCGGAATCGAAGACATCTACGAGCTGACCTATATCCGCAAGGACAAGAGCCGCTTTCCGGCGGTGGTCTCCGTCACGGCGCTGCGCGATGC
>JBDTPK010000731.1:0-2043 GCA_039932735.1 Nitrospirota bacterium | reverse complement strand
TGACGGTGGAGCCGGTCAAACGAACGACATTTCAAACCTACCGTACCTTTCCCGGCGTCGTGCGACCGAACGAAAACGCGCTGGCGAATATTATGACCCTCGTACGTGGGCGGGTGGCAGAGGTGCATGCCGATTTGGGACAGATGGTCAAGGCTAATCAGCTGTTGGCCGTGCTCCAGAGCGGTGATCTCGGACTAGCCCAGTCTGCCTATCTCAAGGCTCGTGCGCGACGACATGTGGCCGAACAGGCGTATCAGCGGGCGGAATATCTTTACAATGAGAAAGTCATCGGCCAGGCAGAAGCGCAGCGCCGTGAAGGAGAGATGATCAGTGTTCGCGCCGAGACCCAGGAGGCTCGCGAAGGGCTCCGGTTGTTAGGTATGAGTGACAAAGAGGTCGAAACCCTCGAACGGACCCAAAAGATCCGCTCGCAGGTTCCCATTGTGGCGCCCTTTGCCGGACGGGTGATCGCGCGTGACCTCACCAAAGGCGAGCTGATCGATATAGCCCATAAACTGTTTGAGGTCGCCGATCTCTCGACCGTGTGGGTGGTGGGCAATGTGTCGGAAAAAGATGTCTCTTATGTGCAGCGCGCGACCGTCGTTCCGAATCAGCCGGTCGAGATCTATGTGGCTGCGTATCCTGATGAAGTGTTCCAGGGAATTATTTCGTATGTCTCCGACGTCCTAGACCCCGAGACGCGGACCATGCAGGTGCGCCTCACCCTGAAAAACCCCACCGGTTTTCTGAAACCGGAAATGTTCGCCACGATCCGCATCTCGTCCGAACCAGCCTTGGATGTTCTGGTCGTTTCCGAAGGAGCCGTTCAACATGATCAGGATCGCAGCTTCGTGTTTGTGCAGCAGGAGCCTGGTGTCTTTGAAGCTCGAACCGTGAGATTGGGCGAAAAGAATGGAACCTTCGCCGAGGTTCTCGAAGGAGTGAAGGAAGGGGAAGTGGTCGTCAACGAAGGCGCCTTTATCTTGAAATCTGAGCTGTTGAAACCCAAGGACTGAGCATGGTCGACAAACTCATTGAGATTTCTCTAAGTCGGCCCTTCCTGATCCTCGGGTTTGCCGGTCTTCTGACTCTTCTGGGGTTCTATTCCTTCCGCACGATTCCGATCGATGCGTTTCCCGACGTGACGAGTGTGCTCGTACAAATCGTCACGAAAGCGCCCGGCTTGTCTCCCGAAGAGGTCGAACGGCTGGTGACGTTTCCCATTGAGCTACAGGTCACCGGGGTTCCGCATCTGACGGAACTGCGCTCGCTCACCAAAGTGGGATTGTCGTTGATTACGGTGGTGTTCGACGATCAGATGGACACCAACCTCGCCCGCCAACTCGTGCTCGAACGGTTGATCGAAGTGCAGGAGAACTTACCGAGCGGGTCTGAACCGATGATGACCCCGAACAGCACCGGACTGGGAGAGGTGTATCAGTACTATGTTGAAGGCCCTTCGCATGCCGGTCTGGGCGACGCCGCCTCGGTGGAACGCGCATTGATCGAACAGCGCACGGTGCAGGATTGGGTGATCCGACCGTTGCTCAAGGCCGTCCCTGAAGTGATCGACGTCAATTCGCAAGGCGGGTATGTCAAACAGTTCCAGGTGCTCGTCGAGCCGGAACTGTTACGCAAATACGATCTCTCGCTGGATGAAGTGTTTGCTTCCGTGGCGAACAACAACGCGAATGCCGCAGGCGACATACTGGAGAGTCATGCTGAAAAGTACATTGTCCGCGGCGTGGGGCTGATCCGGAAACTGAGCGATATCGAGGATATTGTCGTCAAGGAAGCGGGCGGTACTCCCGTGCACATCCGCGACGTCGCCCAGGTACAGATCGGCCATGCCATTCGCCATGGCGCTGCCGTTCTGAACGGTGAGCGCGAGGTGGTGGCAGGGATCGTGCTCATGCTGCGCGGCGGAAACGCCCGCGACGTCGTGGAAGGCCTCAAAGTCAAGGTCGCCGAGATACAGGACAAGGGGCTGCTGCCGGCAGGATGGCGGATCGTTCCCTTTTATGATCGTATCGAATTGATCTC
>JBDTPK010000730.1:0-2047 GCA_039932735.1 Nitrospirota bacterium | reverse complement strand
TGAAGAACAGCAGGGACAACTGATATTGGTCCCGGTGGCCGAACTGGAGGGGATGCCAGTCTCAACGTCCTCGACGAACACATATGGAACACGTTCCGTGAGCATCTAGCCCTCAAACCCGAGCCGATCGCCACAGAGTTGGTGCAGCCGACGCTCGTTCTCCATCGAAAGAGACAGGAAGGCGAGACCCGCCCGGTCCCCTTCGACCCACTGTACCCGGCCCACATCACATGGCACAGCGGTGGGACTGCCCCCCGGGTACACCATGAACGTCAGGTATTGTCCAGGCTTGAGGGGTTTCGTGAGGCGGAGGCCACACCCCCACGTTGTCATATCGATCATCAGCCCACTGGCGAGCCCTGTCTCATCCGCGACGATCATCCGGAAATTCACAACCGCTCGCACAGACCGCCGTGGTTCTCTCCAGACTATCTGGGGTTCCTGTTCGGGCAACTGGGGTACTGTTTCTTCCATGGCAAATTCCGCCTTCGCAATGTGCGTCCGGTATACGAATGGGGCAGCAACTCTCATGCCGAGAGCATATTCCTCAATAGAACTCGTAAATTCGCGCGATTGTGAGAATCTGGGCCGTCTTTTGGGGTGGAAGGTGTGAATCGAAATTGATTCAGAGAAGAACGAAAGGATACAGCGGTGAGACTCCGAGCAGGTCGTCCAGTTGACATACAGTGATTCTTAACCCGCATCTTGTTTGTGTGTCGCCCTCTTCGTCGCCCGCTGCCCCACCTCAATGATTCGCTCCAATGGATTTCTACCGCGGGATTCGGTGGTGAAGTCGTAGAAGCCTTGCTTGGGGCAGAGGTGGTCCCTCCTCTACAACGCTTCGACAATGGCGGCCATCTCCCACATGTTGAAGCCGATCGCTTCTTCGAGGAGACCTGCTGTCGTGTGTAGCGCGGTCGGGGGTTCATTTTCCTTTTGGCTTCCACTCCTGCGCCAGCTTTTGTGCCTCGGCGATCTGGGCAGGGGTCATCTGATTGGCGAGCAAATCACGAAGTTGGGGCGCTGGTTTATCTCCGTGTGTTGCCGCCAGGCTATACCACTTGTAGGCCTGCACAAAATTCTTCGACACACCCTGGCCCTCATCGTACATGATGGCAATTTTCGTTTGAGCGAGCGCCTCTCCTTGGTCTGCGGCCAAACGGAACCATCGCAAGGCCTGCTGATAGTCTTTCAGGACTCCCTCTCCGTTAAAATACAACGTCCCTAGGTGGAACTGTGCTTTGGCCTGTCCCTGTGCCGCCGCTTTTGCAAACCACTGCCGTGCTTGGACATCGTCCTGCGGCACGCCTCGGCCTTTGCGATACAGCAATCCGAGGTGGTACTGCGCGAGGGCCTCTCCCTGCGCTGCGAGCGGGCGCCACTCACGCAAGGCTGTGGCGTAGTCTTCACGGTTATTGGCATCCATGCCAGCCTGAAAGTCGGCCCATGCGGGCACGGCAAGACAGACGAGCGAGAACACAAGAACGATGGAGAAACGGAGCACGATCGACGGAAGGGGGCGAATCCAGAAGCGCATAGGAACCTCGCAAGGAGGTGTATTGTAGAAGGGAGGCAAAGGATGGCGCAAGGGCTGCAGATGGCGACTGTATCCTACGGAGGAAAATCTGTTACATGCCTGGGAGCACCCAGCCATATGAGGTGGCAAACCTAGGGAGAAGGGGATATTATCACGGCACTGAGGTCAGGAGCAGTCGTTGGGTAGAGGCTCTCCAGCGTGATGATAAGGACTTCCTCCCCCTTGCTCCCGAAGCCTATCAACTCATCTTCGTGAGGTGTTCTCTCGTATCTATGCTCCCACTTCAAGCCATCCGAATCGGTATACGTGCTGACGGTGCCGTAGAAATCCTCCACTCCTTCCCCTTTACGCTGCTCCACCATCCTCCATGTTTTGTGGATAACCGGGTGCCTGCGCTCGCCCTCTTTGAGGGTAAGCAGCACATAAGAACCGGCAATGGTGACCATAAATCTTCGTGGATCTATCTGGACCGCAACAGTCTGGCGATTGCCGGAACTGTAGTCCGCTATG
>JBDTPK010000729.1:0-2054 GCA_039932735.1 Nitrospirota bacterium | reverse complement strand
TGTTCTCGCATCGTTCAGATCCTCAACGTACCCCAGAGGGTACGCCTCCGGTCTTTACTCGCTGCGGCCGCGCTGGACGGCCATTTTGAGCATCCTGGAGCCATTGTTTCCCCAACACTAACACTAAGATCACCATGGGACTTGAACACAACCAGGGTTTTCCGCATCCTGCTACGCTAAATGGCCCATCTTGCCTGCCTGATAATCGTTCACCGCCTGAACCAGCTCCGATTTAGTATTCATGACGAAGGGGCCATACCGCGCGACCGGTTCGTCGATCGGCTTCCCGGCCATGACCAAGAGCCGACTGTCCTCCTGAGCCTCTACCCTAACTTGCGATCCCTCACGCTTGCAGACGATCAGTTCCGCTTCCCCTGCCGCCTCCGATCCATTCACAGAGGCGCGGCCTCGCAACACAAAGATGGACGTATTGTGTCCTTCGGGCAAGGCCATAGCAACCTGTTTTCCAGCCTTCATCTGCAGATCGTACAGCTCAACCGGAGTGAAGGTATGGGCCGGTCCCTTGTGGCCAAGGAATGACCCGGCGATCACTCGCAATCGGCCGGCTCCACCATCAAGATCGATGGACGGGATGTCGTCGTTAAGAATCGTTTGATAGCCGGCCGGCGATATTTTCGACGCGGCCGGAAGGTTCACCCACAGTTGAATGGCGTGGAGCGTCCCGCCATTCTTGGCCCATTCCTTTTCGTGCAGTTCTTCATGCACGATGCCGGATGCGGCCGTCATCCACTGCACATCGCCCGGACCGATCACGCCGGCATTGCCGGTAGAGTCCCGATGGGCCAATATCCCTTCATAAACAAGGGTGACCGTTTCAAACCCGCGATGCGGATGCTCTCCCACACCACGGGGGTGATCCGTCGGCTCGAAGTACTGGGGCCCGGCATAGTCCAGCATGAGAAACGGGCTGACCTCACGATCGAGGTCGTTGCTGGGAAAGAGATTCCGCACAGGAAACCCGTCGCCGACCATATGCCTAGAGCCTGGCTGATACAGACCGAGCAATCCCTTCAACGTTGTCGTTTCTGTGGCCATGACAACCTTCCTTTCTTACACCATTCCTCGTAACGCTTCGTCCAATGTGACTGTGCCGCGTACAATCGATGCGGGATGTTCGTACCCAATTGCCCCCGTGGAGAAGGAGGTATACATCTCTTCAAACAGTTTCGCAGCTTCGTCGGAGAAGCCGAACGACTTGAACGTCGGCGCCACCGCACTCAACGGCGCATGTTGAGACGTCACAGACCTTCCAAGAATCTGGCCGAGCCTAGCCGCTACCTGATTCGGACTGTAGTCCTCAGGACCGGCGAGTTCCACTATCTGTTTTCCCTTTCCACCGGCCATCAATTGCTCCGCTCCCACGCGTCCGATGTCTTTTGTCGAGATCATTGGAATCTTGGCCGTTGGCTCAATGAATGTCGGAAGAACCCCCTGCGCCTTTGCAGCGCCGAGCACCGGCGTCCAGTTTTCCATGAAGTAGCAGGGGCGCAGGACCGTCAGATTTGACACTGAATTTCCGAGAATCTGCTCTCCATAGCGAGCGGCCTTGATGGGTCCGGTGCCCTCGGCAAGGTGACCACCGACTGAGGACAGAAACACGACATGTGAAATTCCGCTCTTCTTCAAGGCTTCTGTGGCACGATCCATTCGTGCGCGCTGGTCGACCAGCCATGCCGCTGCTCCGTAGTTCGGCGGCACCAAGAGATAGACACCATTCGCACCCTCGAAGGCCTTTGCCAGCGCGGATACATCGTCCAGCGAGGCGACAGCAATTTCAGCCCCTTTCGCCTTCCACGCCGCCCCCTTATCCGCCGAGCGGAGGACGATCCGCACCGACCGATTCCGATTCAGCAAGGTTTCCACGACCGCTGATCCCGTATTCCCTGTGGCACCTACAACAACAAACATGATGGAGCCTCCTGTATATGCTGACCATTAAATCTTCCTGGCAGTTACCTGACCGGCCCCACCATCATAGACCAATCTCCATATCGCAACTCGACTACGCCACTGAACGACCCGTACGCAGTATA
>JBDTPK010000728.1:0-2064 GCA_039932735.1 Nitrospirota bacterium | reverse complement strand
CTAGGGCCTCATTCCTCGGCTTTACCAGGAGGCCCATTGAGAAGACTGACGCCAACACCTGCGCCGTCTTTCGCGAATACATTAGCGTCTACGATATCCAGCGGGCGATCGTTGTTGGTGCCACGGTCCCCATCTACAACGAGAGTTGGCTCGCCAAGCTGGAGCTGAAGGCATCGGAACGGCCCAAGATCGATCCCGGCGCACCGATAATGGGGTCGGGAGTCTTGTTTTACCGCAGTGTCTATCGCGCTTCTCTGTGCGTCCGACTCATTTTTCTGACTAGTATTTCAGCCACCTCTTAGCGAGCGGCCAGAGTGTCCTTCACTGCGCGCATCGGACGAGCACTGTTTCATCGTGCGCGTTCTGCGAGCAAAAAGGATGGTCTGGCTGCTCCCCTCCCATCCTTCTGAGGCCGCGCGTTGCGCGAGCATAGAAGATCATCAGGCTCCATCCCTCTTCATTTTTTCATCTTGATCCCTTTCTCTCACCTGTATAGAATGGCCCAACTTTTCGGGTAGTTAGCCTCGGCTAGCCCTGCATCACCCTGCGGTTTCCCCCCTACGAGTACTTTTGATGGGTTGAAGCCATGGGGAATCGTGTGACATAAACGCGCCTCACCTATTTTTAAGAGGAGTGACCTGTGAGCGACTCAGTCATCATTACGTTTGCGTTGGTAGCGGCAGTGACCGGCATTGTCTATGGCCTGTATCTGGCCATGTGGGTGTTCAAGCTCGATGCCGGCAACCAGAAGATGCAGGATATTGCCAAGGCCATTCAGGAAGGCGCGAGCGCCTATCTGAATCGCCAGTACCGGACCGTCGGCGTAGTCGCCGCAGTGATATTTGCCCTCTTATGGGGAGCAGGGGCGTTCTCCGATAAATTCGGGTTACTGACCGCAGTCGGATTTTTGATCGGCGCCGGCGCGTCGTCGCTGGCCGGGTATGTGGGCATGGTGATCGCGGTGCGGGCGAATGTGCGGACGGCTCAGGCTGCCCATAATGGGATGAACGCCGCGCTGACCGTGGCCTTCCGTGGCGGCGCCGTGACGGGACTCTTGTTGATCGGCTTAGGCTTGCTGGCCATTACCCTTTTCTACACCTTGGCTGCGCAGTATGCCGGGGAGGAGAAGGCGATCCATGCGTTGCTGAGTCTTGGGTTCGGCGGCAGCTTGATCTCGGTGTTTGCCCGAGTAGGCGGTGGCATCTATACCAAAGCGGCAGATGTCGGTGCAGACCTCGTGGGGAAACTCGAAGCAGGCATTCCGGAAGACGATCCCCGCAACCCGGCTGTTATTGCGGATAACGTCGGCGATAACGTCGGCGATTGTGCCGGTATGGCTGCAGACCTGTTCGAGACCTATGCGGTGACGACGGTGGCGGCGATGGTCTTGGCCTACACGCTATTTAAGGGAGCCAGCGGCCCGATTCTCTATCCTCTCGCCCTCGGGGGCGTGACGATTTTCGCGACAATCATTGGGATCTTTTTCGTGAAGGTGGGCCAGGGCGGCGAGATCATGACGGCACTCTACAAGGGCTTATTTGTGGCTGGTGGTATTGCTGCGGTTGCCTTCTTTCCCGTGACCTATTCGATCATGGATGGTGTGGGTGGCGTGAGCGGGTTGAGCTACTACCTCGCAGCCTTAATCGGCTTGGCTGTGACCCTCGCACTCGTCTTTATCACCGATTACTACACCTCCAAGAGTTATAGGCCGGTCAAGGCTATTGCCAAGGCCAGTGAAACGGGCCATGCGACCAACATCATTGCCGGACTGGCAGTGGGTATGGAAGCGACGGCCTGGCCGGTCGTGGTGATTGGGGCCGCGATTCTTGCGAGCTACTGGGTCTGCGGCGGCGCGGCATCGGGTGGCTTATACGGCGTGGCGGTTGCGGCGGTGTCGATGTTGTCGATGGCTGGCATTGTGGTGGCGATCGATGCGTTCGGCCCTATCACCGACAACGCAGGCGGCATTGCAGAAATGGCCCACCTTGGTAAAGAGGTGAGGGACATCACCGATCCATTGGATGCGGTCGGCAACACGACGAAAGCGGTGACCAAGGGCTATGC
>JBDTPK010000727.1:0-2064 GCA_039932735.1 Nitrospirota bacterium | reverse complement strand
CATGTCAAGGCTCATGCCAGAGCACTCTCCCGGCGAGGCACGATATTCCAGCTAGTTAGCGACCTCCGCAATTCCCGCCCAGCATTCGCCCTCGCGCATCTGCAGCCCTCAGCAGGGTGATCAACCAAGACGGTCAGCCACCGCGAACCAGAGCCTGCGTGGATTTGCATACAGAGAGGCCATCGAGATGGGCAGTCCCGGAGTGCACCTAGCGGTTAAGGATGATATCGCGCACGACTTTGCCGCTCGGACCGAAGGGCTGTTGAGGTTTACCATTGAGTTCAGCCTTGACACCACCGGCGTTGCCAAGTGTGAGGATAAATTGGTCCTGGCCTTTCCACCTGGCCTTTTCCCCAGGCCGAAGCAAGGCCTCTTCTGGACTACCCCCATCGATTTGCACAACGATCCAACTCAGCTCTGTCGCCTCAAGGTCGAGCACCAACTGTCCGTCCGTTGCCGCAGGCCCTTCAAGCGAAATCCCTCCCAGCGGCCCGTCACTCCCGAGCGATGCAGGAGTCGGGGTCCCGAGTTCCGACATAATCGAAGCCGTGGACGGGGTGCTCGTCACTGGCCCAGTACTATTTCCTTCACCCGCCTTGGCCGGCACGACAGGGGAGTCGCTAGGTTTCAACTTGGGGACAGGCGTCGGCACCGCCTGAACCTCCGAAAGCGGCAAAGCAGGTGGAACCGGCGGAACCACCTCGTCCGGTTGGCTTGGCGGTGAGTTTTGAGGTTCTGCAATTGGTGGAGCGGTCCGCTTGGATGTGGTCGCTGGAAGGTCTGAGCTCGAACGACGGACCAAGAGCGACGACTGCTCCCGGCTCAAGAGGAAGATGAGCGTGAGAACCGCGATCCCGATTGCAATGGCGACGGCCTTTCGATTGGATTGGCGTTTCCGCTCTTCTTGTGCCTGCTTGACTTTTAAACGTTCCCGCTCGCCTTGTTTGTCGTAATAGGCGCCAGCCGATTGATCGAATCGATGGATCGCATCATCTTCATCGAGCCCGAGAGACCTGGCATAGGACCGGACAAAGCCTCGTGCAAACACTTGATCAGGCAACTTGGCGAAATTCCCATCTTCTAAGGCCTTCACGAAATCAGATCGAATTCTCGTCTTGGACGCAACATCGTCGATCGTAAGCCCCTTGGCCTCTCGCACCTGTTTAAAGAATTCGCCGATGGCTTCCATGCGTGTCTCTCTACGGCTTGAGCCGTGTCAGCAGTTCCTTCGCGGCTTCGGCATACTCGCCGCCTTTATCGAACGTCATCACCTTGGCCAGCGTTTCCTTTGCGCGCCGTTCGAAGCCAAGCTTGTAATACGCTCGCCCCAACTCCAAGTGTACCAATGCCGGGGGAACGTTGGGAGGGTTGACCACTAACGCATCCTCAAACGCTTCCATCGCACCATGGTAATCACTCTCATGCGCCAACGACCGACCGAGATGGAATCTGGCCAGGTCCGGCGTGACATATAAGGGATTGGTCAGCGCATGACGGAATGCGGCGATCGCTTCAGTCCACCGCCCCTGTTTCTCCAAGACCTGCCCCAGATACGTATACGCTTCCGAGTAGTTCTCATCAAGGTTCGTCGCAGTCGTCAATTCAACTTCGGCTTGGGGTAATTTACCCTGCAGCGCCAAAATATGGCCGAGACCGTATCGTGCTTCTTTGTTGCTCGGGTCAAGCTTCACGGCCTTCTGAAACGACACAAAGGCCTTCTGCTGATCATGCTCCAGACTCGCGATACCTTCCTGGTAGTACCCTTTCGATTTTTGTGTCGAACCTTCCGATGTGGCGCAGCCAGGTAGCGATCCAATCAACAGCGCCAACACAAGCAACGGACGCACAACTGGTCGAACAATCGAACCGGCAACGAGATCCTGCATCACGAAATGTCCTCGAAATGAGTCAACCGCTTAAAGGCTCGAAACCGTTCTTGAATCTCTTTGTAATCCAGGATTCGCAAACGGTCAAGGCTAAAGGCTTCTACTGCAAAGGACGCCATGACACTCCCGAAGATAATCGCTTGCTTGAAGGCCTCGACCGAACGATTGCCGGTGGCCG
>JBDTPK010000726.1:0-2067 GCA_039932735.1 Nitrospirota bacterium | reverse complement strand
TACTCATCCCGCTCAGATCTCTGATCCTGTGTCCCTGCTCATCCAATCCGAACGGGCGAAATTCCATCACCTCTCGCTCAAGAATCGTGCGATCCTTCGGCAAAAGCTGAATCGCTACGCGAGGAGGACTCGCTGCATCTTCCATCATGCTCGTGTCATCACGGACTCACCACGATGTAGGGAAGGGGGATGGGCGTTGGAAGGATACCACGTATCGATGCGATCCTAGCTTATTTCCGTAGAGCACCGCACACATCCATGCCAGGGGCAAAGATGGCAGACGGATCGCGGCAGCCCATATTACTGCTTGATCGCCCGCTTCAACTTTTTCTCGACGCTCGCCACTTTGCTCTGTAACCGCCCGGCGTGGCCTTTCCGATAGTCGACTTTGATTGTGCAGGAAATGCGGACGCAATCTTTCTTCATCCGCTCATAGCATTGTGTGACGACGGCCAATACTTCATCCCACTCCCCTTCAAGTACCGTCCCCATCGGGTTCAACCGGTAGTCCACTCCGCTCTTGTCGATGATGTCGAGCGAACGCGCCACATACTTGCCGACACTCTCTCCCTTGCCTAACGGGGACATGCTGAATTCCAATAGCACCATATTGTTCCTCTCTTTCCTGTCTATGGTTCGCCTACCCTTTCACATCTCACGTCGTGAGCACCTTACACTTTCGGAGTCCGTTCATCCAGCCAGACCTTCGGATACTGAACCTTCCCCAACAAGCGAAAGCCATCCAGGGCTTCACGCAGCAAGGTCCGGCGTTTTTCGAAGTCCGGCTCCGTCGCTTTCGTGTGCTCGCGAAGTTGGCCGAGCCACTCCACAAAAGCGGCAAACTCCTCGCCGAAGATCTTCTCCATATCTTCCTTCATGAAACCTGACAAGGCCGGGGCGACCCCGCTGGTGCTGACGGCCACACGCAAATGGCCGCACGCCACGACCGCCGGCATCGTCACCGTAGAGAATTCTGGCTGGTCGACGGACCACAATAAACACTTCTTTTCTCGCGCCTTCGCAAACAGCGCTCGGGAAAAATCTCGGTCTCCTCGAACCATGTTCAGCGCCAGAATCGCACTCTCCAAATCGGCATCACGAAAATGACGCCCACGATGGAGGACCTTCGCCGACGCGGCCATATCTTTGAGTATCGCGTGTAACGTCGGCGCCACAACTGTCACTTTCGCCCCAGCCTCCAACAACCGCTGAGTCTTTTCCGCGGCTTCCTCATCTCCCCCAAGTACAAGCACTGGATACCCTTTCACATCAAGAGACAATGGGAAGCCAGAATTTGCAGCCATAATTGTTCCTCCAAATTCAAGAACGGGGCGTATCATACAACACCCGGTTTTGTGGCGTAAACCGCACCTCGCTCTTTTCTACCAACCCACGCGATACTGCACTGAAGATCAGAAGACAACATGAGAAGCAGGCAACCCAGGTCTGTCTGGTCCATTTTCTGGCTCGTCTCATGCAACCGAACACACCAGACTGACTAAACAGACCAAATGAACGAGAAAAACTGTCGGACGTTTTCAGCATCCTGCACGATATGTTCGCACGGTGAGTTGAGATAGCCAGGTAGGTCGGGATAGCCAGGCGACTTCGAAGGCAGCTATGCCGCGTCACGCTGAATGCTCAATGAGGACTATTTCATGAACGAGAAGGACTGTGCGATAGGATCATACCGAGAATGTACCATTTAGCATTGAAAATGGAACACTATGTTTCGACTGGGTCGGCATCCAACTCCATATTCCAATAGAAATAGTCACGCCAGCTGTCCGGTGTGTTCCGAATCCCGATGGTAATGGTCACAATGGGATTCCATCGCGGCTTCACCGGCTTCTTCATGAGCTTCATACCGGCTTCTTCAGGCGTGCGACCACTTTTTTTGTTGTTACAGCGCCAGCATGCCGTCACGATATTGTCCCAGGTCTTTCGCCCACCCTTCGCGATGGGAACAACATGATCGAATGTCAGCTCCTCGGTCCTGAACTTATGACGACAGTACTGGCAGGCATAGCCGTCTCGCGTAAAAATATTGATGCGGGAGAATTTGAC
>JBDTPK010000725.1:0-2072 GCA_039932735.1 Nitrospirota bacterium | reverse complement strand
ATGATCCCGACAGGCTATCGTGGACCAGGGGCCAACGTGTTGATCAGCCGGCATCAGGACGGCGAGATCATTGCGCGCATCATCTCTCGATTCGGGCATCGTGCAGTTCGTGGATCGAGCACCAGGGGCGGGGCGCTTGCGTTACGAGAATTAATCCGCCTTGGGCGATCCGGCGCCGATCTTGTGGTGACTCCCGATGGACCCAAGGGGCCTCGCCACGTTGCGAAACTTGGGGTGGTCCAGCTGGCGAAAGCGACCGGGCTGCCGATTGTCCCGCTGGCCTTCGGCTGCTCAAAAAAAAACTCTTCGCAAGTTGGGATCGGTTCATGGTCCCGTATCCATGGTCCCGAGGTCTCTATCTGTGGGGCGCTCCCATCTGGGTTCCGCGAGATGCTGATGCACAGACAGTGGAGGCGGCATGCCAGGACCTTGAGATGGTGTTGAATCGGCTGACGGATCAGGCGGAAGAGGCCGTGAAAGGTGAAACGTAAAACGTTAGACGTTGAAGGTAGGGAGGCGAGGAGCCTGTCCGACATTGCCGTTCGTGACGAGGTGAAGGAAGTACGGCTAGATGCGAGTCTGACCCTCGTTTCACGTTTTACCTGTCACGTCTAACGCCCAAAGCCATGTGGCGTCTCTTCTACAATATTCTGTTGCTGACTATTTCGCCGCTTATCGTGGCGGTCCTGCTGGCCAAGCGACGATGCCGGCCTGGATTGCTTCAACGGTTAGGATTGCAAGTAGGTCCATTCGGCCGGTCTGGGATACACGACACCCCCCATACATCGACCCAACCAGTCATCTGGATTCACGCGGTCTCTCTTGGTGAGGTGGTGGCGGTGACACCGCTCGTCAACGAGCTGCATCGCCGTCACCCTGGATACCGGCTGGTGGTCTCGACGGTGACCGAGACAGGGCGGGAAGCCGTGGAACAACGGTTGGCCGGTATGGCAGACCACTGTTATGCACCGCTCGATTTCCCCTGGGTCGTCTCCCGCTTCATCGAACGACTGCAACCCCGCCTCTATCTGTTTGTCGAGACCGAACTCTGGCCGAACCTCTTGTGGCATCTGCGTCGGTGCGAAGTGCCGACGGTCCTCGTGAACGGACGGCTCTCGACCAGGTCTTTTGCGCGGCAGCAGTGGGCGCCCGTGCGATCGTTCTATCGGACGATGTTGCAGACGATCAGCCTCTGCCTGATGCAGTCGGACCGGGACGTCGACCGTATCGTGGCGCTGGGAGCAGAGGCCTCGAGAGTCAGGCGAACAGGGAATATCAAGTTCGACCAGCCGATACCGGCCATCGCGGAAGGTGGGGCGACTCGAGCGCATCTTGGGCTTCAGGATACAGAACAACTGTTTGTGGCAGGCAGTACCCATCCCGGTGAAGAGGAAATCCTCGTGGAATGCTATCGGGCGCTTGTGGCGCGCTGTCCCTCTGCGGTGTTGCTGTTGGCTCCGCGGCACATTGAACGAGCGGAGTCGGTCGAGGCGATGATTCGGGCGCGTGGAATTACCGTGCAGCGACGCAGTACCATCGGGCAGGCTGGCATGTCGCGTGCTATCGGCCCCCGTGTGGTGGTGCTCGATTCGCGTGGCGAATTAGCTACGATCTACCGGGAAGCAGTGGTGGCGTTTGTCGGAGGCACACTCGTGCCGATCGGCGGACACAATTTGTTGGAGCCGGCTCAGTGGGCGAAGCCGGTGTTGTTTGGGCTGTACACCGACCACTGTGCAGAGATTGCCGATCTCTTGATCCAGGCGGGAGGAGGCCGTCGAGTTTCCCAGGCAGAGGACCTCACGCAACACATCACAGCCCTTTTTTCCGATCACGAAGCACGGGAGCGGATGGGCCAGTCGGCTCGCCAGGTGGTCGAACAGAATCAGGGAGCCTTGCAACGGACGTTGGAGGCCATCGACAGGCTGCTGACGCCGCAGCAAGGCCCCAGCGGGTCTCCCCTCGCGGACCGGTCGCGTCCCCTCATGGCTGGGCGATCATAAACACCGTGTTGAGTCCTGGAACAAAGGTCAGATGGTGGTTGATGTGGGCCGCAATTCCCTATGGGGTGGTTG
>JBDTPK010000724.1:0-2073 GCA_039932735.1 Nitrospirota bacterium | reverse complement strand
AGTCGGAGCGACTCATCAACTCGTGAAGGGTTTTTGCAATCCGTCGGATTTCGGCTCGGATGTCATTCATGGCTTTGCCCGGCCGGGATCAGAGTTCACCGCTCATGGAAGATTATGATGGTGGCGAGACAGGCAAACAATTAGACAAGGACTGCTATTTAGAGGCGTAGATTGCGGCCTACCTTAACCCATTTGTGCCACCGACCCCACGGATTTTTTCCAGATAGAGCGACATTGAATGGTCATCAATGTAAGGCTGCACTTTAGGCGAGCGTCTTCTATCGCGAGCTATTTAGAGGGCGAGGGACAGGAGGCGTTCTATGCGGTCTCGGATTTTTGGTTGCTCGGCGTTCGTGGGTAGATCGTTCAGAAATTCTTGCCGCAGCATTTCTCGGGCAATTCTGCGGCGGCGGTCGGCATGCGAGGGTCGCCGCAGCGGGTTGTCCCAGGGTCGGTCGCTGCGGTCCACCAGATCCTCGGCCGGCTCGTCCCAGCAGGCCAATTCCACCAGGGTGTACAGCCAGCAGCAGAGGTTCCAGCAGCCGATGTTCGACCACAGGTTGCGAACCTGCTGCTCACCAGCGCCCCAGATTTCTTTGACATCGTGAAAGTGTTCTTCGATCGCCCAACGATCCGCAACCGTTTCCAGAATCGTCTGGACACTCATCTCCGCATCGGTGCTGAGGTAGGCCGCCCAGTTGCCGCTGGCGTGCTCCAGCAATACGATGCGAACCACTCCACCGGCGAGTTGACTGGTCGCCAAGAACGTCTTGCAGCGGCCTTCGATCAGCACGCCGCGACTGGTGTAGCGAACCGTCTGCCAGCCTTCCCGATGCCCAGCCCGCTTGGCCAAACTGATTCGGTTCCGGCCGTAGATCCGCGGACGGCCGCGGCGTCCCGGTTCCTTCACCGGCAGGTCGAACAGCTTGGCATCACAGCGCAGTCGCGTGACCACCACGGCGCCGAGAGCCAGCAGCGACCGGATCAACTTGCTGGCCGCATAAGCGCCGTCGAACACCACCAGGAACCCGGCCTTCGATCCTAAAGCCTTCAGCAGGCCCATCACTTGGCCGAGCAGCTCCAGCGCGAGTTGATGTTTCGTGCGGAATTCCCAGTTGTATTGCTTTGGTAGTTTCGGCACCTCGACCTGGCGAACATACAACCGCGACAGCAGCGGCAACGCGATCAAGCCGAACAGAGAATGGCGCAAGAGCAACGCCAGGCAGACCCAGTTATGACCATACAGCCACGGTCCATCGGCTGGACCTGGCGTCGGGTTGTGATGCACGTTGGCCGCTTCGACGCAGCGGCCAAACCGCTTGGTCGGACTGTCGTCGATCGCGATCTTCCAATAGCCGCCCGCGCCGGGATCAAACCTGTTCACGATGAACATCACCAACGGCAGCATCAGCGAGGTCGCGTTTTTGCCCACCGACTGCAGACACTCGTAGAAGCGGTCCCAATCGTCCCCGACACCCGCCGCGCGGAACCAACTGGCCGCGGTTCGCCGGCCACCGGCCAGCAGCGCGCCGGCCAGGATGATCGGCAGCCGAAAGGCGATCCGCACATCGAGCAACCGGCCCATCCCCGCGGCCAGGCTGGCGATCACGCCGATCAGCGGTACGCTCGCCGCCTCAGTTCGCCGCCGCTGTGGATTAGCCCGCGCCAGTCGATCACGTTTGTCGTGCCGCGAGGGAGTGGATTTCTTGCCATGTCGAGCTTGCGGCGATTTACCCGGCCGTTTACGCTGAGCCATCCGTGGCCCTCCTGTGGATTTGGTCTGGTGTGAGAACCACCAATCTCCACGAGGGCCTTTTTCGTGCCAAGATCAATCGGACACGATGATAGGTAATCGCCTAAAGTGCAGGTAATACGTAAGCGGCGCATAACATACTCTTCTGAATAAAGAATATCCGGCTCCCCTTCCAACGGCAGTGGGTCTCGGGACGTAAATCGGTTTAGAATTGGCGAGTACATGGCATTAGCTCCTGAACGGGAAAACCGGGCGGCATTGAACGCAAAAGCAGCCCGGCGGATGACCGGGCGTATGTTGTTTGAGATGAAGTGCCTCCT
>JBDTPK010000723.1:0-2075 GCA_039932735.1 Nitrospirota bacterium | reverse complement strand
TGAGCCGCCTCCTTTTACCTCTCACCGTACAATTCCTGATCGTTACCTTCGTCTTCGCCATGCTTGATCGCAACAAGGTTGCATTGCTGGGGAAATGGGATCCACGCAAATTACCGGCAGTCAGGGAAACGGAGCAGGATGGCCCCACGGCGAAGAATATTTCCCATTTCCTGGCCAACGCGATCGGCACCTTATGGCTGGCTCTGACTCCAAACTGGCCCTTCCTTATGCTGGGTCCCGGCGCACAGCACCTGCCGACAATCACAGTCATGCCCGAGTGGAGACTGTTTTACTGGGCAATCGTCGGGCTGCTGTGCGCACAATTGGCGTTGCAGTTCGTTAATTTATTCCGCCTGCTTACCCGCCGGTACGCCAGGGCGATGGACCTGATTCTGAAATCGATCGGGCTCTGCATCACGTTCGCTTTGCTCGCGAAGGCACCACATTATGTTTCTACTTCGAACGAGAATCTGACGGAATGGGCGAACAGCAGCCTTCTGACGAGCCTGATTGTCTCGCTGCTCATTCAGTCCTGGGGCGCGAGACGAGTCGTCCAGTCGCTCTGGCGAAATCCCCGGTCACCAGTGCCCGCGAGCCAGGCTTAATTCACAAACCTCGCAGCACTCGAATTTATCCGAATTCATTTGCGTTCGAATCCGCACACCTGTCGAGGATGTTGCTGAAGTGGCCTAAAATGAGCTGTTTCACGGATATGCGGAACACTGGACGCAGTATTTGCGATGAGCACTCGATTCGCCGCACAGTGTCATGCTAATCTGAAGATTCCTCTGAACCATGGGGTGGATTGCGCGGTCGTCTGAAAGCGGCTGTTTGGCTCGTCCTCTGCTGGCAGGGTATGTGTTTTTCCGGACAGGTGGCCGAGCGGCTAATGGCAACAGACTGTAAATCTGTCGCTCCTTGCGAGCTACGGAGGTTCGAATCCTCCCCTGTCCACCATAATTTTTGCGAGGGTCCTGCTCTGGACCTGAGCACGCCAGGCGGTCAGTTCGTCCGCACGGTGCGAAGTTAAGTCGGGCTATTTGTACGTCAGGCCCGGCGATGAAGAGCCGTTGTAGCTCAGTTGGTAGAGCGCGTCCTTGGTAAGGACGAGGTCACCAGTTCAATCCTGGTCAACGGCTCCAGATTTTTTTGCAGATTTTCTTCGAGGATAACCCTAAAAATGGCGAAAGAAAAATTTGACCGCAGCAAACCGCACGTAAACGTCGGCACGATCGGACACATCGATCACGGCAAGACCACGTTGACGGCAGCGATCACCAAAGTACTGTCGAAGAACAATCCCAAGCTGGCATTCCGTTCGTTCGATTCCATCGACAACGCGCCGGAAGAAAAGGCCCGTGGTATCACGATTGCCGCGTCGCACGTGGAATATGAGACGGCCAAGCGCCACTACGCGCACGTCGACTGCCCCGGCCACGCCGATTACATCAAGAACATGATCACCGGCGCCGCACAGATGGACGGAGCGATTCTCGTAGTCGCCGCCACTGACGGCCCCATGCCCCAGACCCGTGAACACATTCTCCTGGCCCGCCAGGTGGGTGTGCCGTACATCGTGGTCGCCATGAACAAGGTGGATATGGTGGACGATCCGGAACTTCTGGATCTGGTGGAACTCGAAGTTCGCGAACTGCTGAAGAGCTACCAGTTCCCCGGCGATGATCTGCCGGTGGTTCGTGTTTCTGCTCTCGGCGCGCTGAACGGTGAAGCACAGTGGGAAAAGACAGTTGAAGAGCTGATGGCAGCTGTGGATGAATACATCCCGGTACCGGAGCGCATCATTGACCGTCCGTTCCTGATGCCGATTGAAGATATCTTCTCCATTCAGGGTCGCGGTACTGTTGTGACCGGCCGTATTGAACAGGGCATCTGCAAGGTTGGCGAGGAAATGGAAATCGTCGGCTTCCGTGACACCCGCAAGACGGTGGTGACGGGCGTGGAAATGTTCAAGAAGCTGCTGGACGAAGGTCGCGCAGGCGATAACGTCGGGCTGCTGCTTCGCGGTGTGGACAAGGACGACGTGGAACGCGGTCAGGTGATTGCGAAGCCGGGTT
>JBDTPK010000722.1:0-2076 GCA_039932735.1 Nitrospirota bacterium | reverse complement strand
AACTTTAAAGAAGACGTCGACGGCACGGACCATAGCAAGTATCTCTGGAGCAACGCCGCCTATGCGATGGCGACCCGCTTGACCGATTCGTTTGCCAAGTATGGATGGTGCGCAACCATCCGGGGCGTCGAAGGCGGGGGGAAAGTGGAAGGCCTGCCGACCCACACCTTCAACACCGATGAAGGCGAAATCGCCATGAAATGCCCGACTGAGATCGCCATCACCGATCGGCGTGAAAAAGAACTGTCCGACCTCGGCTTCATACCGCTCGTCCATTGCAAAGGCACAGACTATGCCGCGTTCTTCGGAGCGCAATCCTGCCAGAAGTCGAAGAAGTACGACACCGACGCCGCGAACGCCAACGCACGGCTCTCGACACAGCTCCAGTATATGTTCGCCATGTCCCGCTTTGCGCATTACTTGAAAGCGATCATGCGGGATAAGATCGGCAGCTTCATGACCCGCAAAGAATGCGAAGTCTATTTGAACCGCTGGATCAGCAACTATGTCGTCAGTTCGGAAGACGCAGGGATGGAGTTGAAGGCCAAGCACCCACTGAAGGAAGCGCGCGTTGAGGTCGCCGAGATCCCCGGCAAGCCAGGCTGCTATCGCGCCGTGTGCTTTCTCAAACCCCATTTCCAACTGGACGAGCTCACCATCTCGCTTCGGTTGGTCGCCGAGTTGCCGCCACCGGCAAAGTAACGAGGCATGAACGTAGGCCGGCCAGCCACCATTTGCGGTGGCTGGTCGTGCCTATCCAAATGGATAGGTCAGTGTATCCAAAAGAATCGTGACGGCGCAGCGGACCAGGGCAGCCAACCACGCCATCGACAGCCACATGCGAAATATTGGGCAATTCAGCGGAGTCGATCACAAGGGAAGACAAACGATTTCGTGGCATAGGCTTTGCTGTATCTATCCGGCATAAGGCGCAAGCACACAGAGCCATCAACCGCACGTCACGTCAACCATCAGCACAGGAGGGTACATCATGGCGAAGCAAGAATACGTGTTTTTGAAGTTGGGCGACATCAAGGGCAAGGCCACGACCGACGCATTTAAGGACCAGATCGTCTTGCAGAACATGTCCTATGGCATCACCCAGGGCGGGCAGTGGGAAGAGCAAGACAAGCTGTCGGGCCGGATTACGAATTTTTCGGATCTGTCCTGTGTGAAACTCATGGATGTGTCCAGTCCGGCGCTGGCGACCGCCTGTGCGCTCAAGACGCAGTATAACGACGCGGTCATTTCCGTCACTTCCGGGACCAAAGACGCCTATTACAAGCTCTCATTGGAAAAGGTGATCGTCACCAGTATCTCTACCTCCATCTCAGCCGGAGAATCCGAACCGGCGGAATCCTTTACCATCAGCTTCCGCAAAGGCACTTGGGAATACGGCACCGCCAAGGGCGGCTACGACCTCGACAAGAACGTCAAGGTGTAGGAGGGGCATCGGGGCCAGCGGACTGACAGGCGAGAGGCATGGGGAATTCAGTCTGCGGTTCTCCTGCTCACCGAGCGGAGGGCCGCGGATGTAAGATGGGCACGAAGGCATTCCGCATAAAGACAGCATTACGGAACGCGGGAGCACGAGGGTGGGCCTTATGTTTGATTAGCGCAACGTCGGATTGGAAGGCCTGATCCCATATTCGATGGAAGGAGCGGAACGCAGATCATTGGGAGACAACCACATACTGCCGACATCTTTTTTGCTCTTCAGTGGTCATCGTGTGAAAGAGCGCAATGCACAAGTGGGGCGCCTGGTCGACATAAGTGGGCGTCGCGGCCTTAACCTTTCCCAGGATCAGGGATTAAATTAAAAGGGTCATCTCCTTTCCGAGTGGGTGATTTCGGCCTGATTTCATCTCGGGTCGAGCATGCCGGTGAGGACTTTGAGGCGCAGGTACTCTTCGGCACGGAGACCGTAACTGCGCCGCTGGATGACCCGGATCTTGTTGTTCACGCCCTCGACGAATCCCAAGGCGACCTTGTTCTCCGGCTTGCAGTAGGCCGCGATGCCGCCCCAGTGCCGGTCGATCATCTCGGCGAACTTCTCGTAGGGCTTCAGGCGCTGCC
>JBDTPK010000721.1:0-2077 GCA_039932735.1 Nitrospirota bacterium | reverse complement strand
GCCGAACTGCAAGGCGTCCATCCCTCACTCGTCCACGACACCTCCTACGACAAGCGAACGGGATTCAAGACGAAACAGGTCCTGACCTACCCGATTGTGGCCGACAACAAATATCTGATGGGAGTCCTCCAACTCCTCAACAAGAAAAGCGGCGGGCGTTTCACGAGAAAGGACGAAGAGTCCGTCGCGGAGATTGCCAAGGCACTCGGCATCGCATTCCTCAATCTCCGCAAGGTCTCGAAGAAAAACCCAACCAAGTTCGATCGCCTCGTCACGAACAATCATATCGCTCAGAACGACCTAGACAACGCGCTTGCCGAGTCTCGGAAAGGTCTGTCTGACTTCGAGAGCATCCTGATTGAGAAGTACAAGGTGCCGAAACTCGAGATCGGCAAATCGCTCGCCCAGTTTCACAAATGCCCCTACATCGAGTACAGCGAACGGACAATTGTCGATGTCGAGCTCCTGAAAAACCTCAACGTCGACTACCTCAAGAAAAACCACTGGATGCCGCTCAAGCGAGACCGAACCGCTATTGAAATCTTGACGGACGACCCAGGCGACCTCGACCGCGTGGCAGATATTAAACGGACGTTCCCTGGCTTGAACATTCGCTTTGCGATCAGCCTACGCCGTGATATCGCCAAGTTCCTCGGGTCCTCCACGGGGCAGGGAGATACCAGCACCACCAGAAAGTTAGATGAAAATGTCTCCGACATTCTCGGTGAACTCGTCAACGAAGCCCAAGAGGCCGCGGCGGAAGAGGCCGGAGGCGGGCTCGACGAAAACGACAATGCCATCGTGCGGCTCGCCAATCAGATCATCGCCGATGCCTATCGGCAAGGCGCCTCCGATATTCACGTCGAGCCCTATGGCGACAAGCGTGAGACCCTTGTACGCTTCCGAGTCGACGGCGACTGTTTTGAATACATGAAGATTCCGCAAAGCTATCGACGCGCCATCGTGTCGCGCCTGAAGATTATGGCCAACCTCGATATCGCAGAACGGCGAAAACCTCAGGACGGCAAGATCAAATTTAAACTATCAGAGAACAAGGAAATCGAGTTGCGCGTCGCGACGATTCCCACCGCCGGATTTAACGAAGACGTGGTCATGCGTCTGCTTGCAGCCAGCGAGCCTTTGCCCCTCGACCAGATGGGGTTCTCGGAGCGAAATCTCGCGAACCTCAAAGAGATCGCTGCAAAGCCGTACGGCATTATCCTCTGTGTCGGACCAACCGGATCAGGAAAAACCACGACCCTACACTCCGTACTCGGCTTCATCAACACACCCGACATTAAAATCTGGACGGCGGAAGACCCCGTTGAAATTACCCAGTACGGGCTTCGGCAAGTGCAGGTCCAACCGAAGATTGATTTCACTTTTGCCAAAGCCATGCGCGCGTTCCTCCGGGCCGACCCCGACGTGATCATGGTCGGAGAAATGCGAGATAAAGAAACGGCGGAGATCGGCATTGAAGCCTCATTGACCGGACACCTTGTCATGAGCACGCTCCACACAAACAGCGCGGTAGAAACCGTCACCCGGCTTCTCGATATGGGCTGCGACTCATTTAGTTTTGCCGATGCGATGTTGGGAGTGCTCGCCCAGCGTCTCACTCGCCGGATTTGCAAGGACTGTAAGGAGCAGTATGTCGGAACAGCGGTAGAATACGAAGAAATACGCCAGGGCTATGGGCCTGAACATTGGGACAAGCTCGGCATCCCTCAAGATAACACGTTCCGCCTGGCTCGCGGGAAGGGATGTGAAACCTGCAATCGCACTGGCTTTAAGGGACGCGTCGCCCTCCATGAGTTGCTTCTGGGATCGGACAGACTCAAACGCATGATTCAGACGAAGGCGAGAACTGAAGAGATGCTACAGGCTGCCATTGAAGAGGGTATGACCACCCTCATGCAGGATGGAGTCCAGAAGGCCCTGCTTGGGCAGACCACGTTCAAGGACGTCAAGTCAGTGGCCATTAAATAATCTGACGCCAAGAAACCCGGTCATGCCAACTCACGAAGTTACGCGTTAACCCCTCGTTGCTGTCTCACTCAAAACATATCTGCGTGCC
>JBDTPK010000720.1:0-2078 GCA_039932735.1 Nitrospirota bacterium | reverse complement strand
AATAATAGCCATAAACCCAGCACGTAGCTGACGATCATGAGGAAGCTGTCCGGCTCGATCAGCATGAACCGTTTCTCGGCTCGATAGATAATCCCCATCAGTCAGGTGTTCATCATGAGAAGGGACCAGAGCGCGGTGAGGGCATGTGTTGATCTATGAACCTTACAGCAAGCTGCTGGGTATTCGGCGAAGGAAAATAATCTCAATCACAAGACTTGACAGCCAGCCAAAGAAATAGAATCCAGGTATCCTGAACAGGGTCTCCTCTTCGACCTCATAGGAACGCAGAATTCCATCCCAAATGTCCTGCGCCGTTTCCGCAAACCAGAAGAGCTCACGGCCCTCGGCACCGATGACCCCCTCCTCAACCAGAAAATCCATGTTGAACGCTTGACGCAAGTATCGCTCACTGGCCAATACGCCCATACTCACGCTTACCCATCTTCCCATTTCCCGACATGCCCCCACTCCCTGACAAGCCGTCTGGCGAACCAAGGATGTGGACAGTCCATCGCCTTCCATATCCAATTTCATGGAGCATCAGCAAGCGAAGTCCCTTCCTATGGTCCCGAAAACAGCGTTATAGGCCGCGGGGATTCAAGAGTGCCATAAACTACAGAAAGATCACTGTGAAGGGGAAGAGCGAATGGCGCCGGCCTCCTTCCGAGGAGACCGCATCACAATGCCACGCAATGGGCGTCCCAGAAGATCGCTGCCGGTGATCAGGCGAGGCTGATCCGTCCACAACAAAATCGTGTCATACGTGATGATGTGATCCCCTGGAGTGGACTGGTCGAAACTGAGCTGCGCCATAACTTTTCCGAGCGGCTCATTGCAATTGCGGATAACCACCGGCCTGTGGCAATAGTCATAGGGGTCCGTCGGTTGATCGGCAAAGAGAGCGTGCCGAAGAAATCCATCGGCGTCCATCATCAGATGCGGTTGATTCTGTTCATCGACAATCACCACCCAAGATTTACCTGAGGCATTGATCTGTTTCAGCAAAGGATCGTCGTCCGATTTCGTGAAGGAAGGAAAATGCGGTATGCCGTTTCGCAGGGGGACGCTGATAATGCTCGCCGGATCGATCGGCACCCCTTCCTGCTCGACGGGAATATCGTCAATCGTGAGAAAGTTGAGGGCTCCGATCGCCTCGATCCGGTCCACTTCCGACTCTTCCGCAAGCATATGGCGGCGGATGATGTCCTTGAGTTCTGATTCACGGAAGTACCGAATGGCCTCTTTGCCGAGCCAGGCATCCAGCATCAGCGCCGAGGGTTTGACCACCGGATAGAGCAGTGCGCGGTAGCCGCGTAACAGTGGCGAGAAGACCGCGGCCATTTTCAGGGCGTGACGAGAGAAATAGCCTTGCGGCACGATCTCGCCAAAGATCGTAATAAAGATGGTTGAAAACAAAAACGCACCCACGCCGGTAAGCACGGAGTTCGACAGGATCGTGAGCAGAACGTTGACGCTCACGTTGCCCCAGGCTATTGTGGCCAGCACACTGTTCGGATCCCGGCGCATGGCCAACACCGCAGCGGCATCCCGATTGCCGTCCGCCGCTTCCGCTTCCAACCGAAACCGGCTCAGGCTGAACACCGCCAGGTTCAAACCTGCAAAGGTCGCCGACTGGCTAAGGCAAAGAGCGATCCCGAGCCATGTCAGAGCTTCGTGTATCATGCCCCCTTTGTTATACGGCTACTGTTGCGCTGTTACAGAGAACTGGTCTCTTTGCCGGAACATCAGAGAGAGGCCGGTTGCGGATCAGCAGAGCGAGGAGCGCGCTCAGCAGAGAGGTCGTCCACGGTACGAGCCCTTCAAGCCAGATCATCGGCACTCTCTCCTTTAGCGACGCTCCGCCTCACGACCAACACCGAACAAGAGGCTGCCGCGCGACCCTACGCGACACGCTCCCTAACAGATACCGATCAACCCCCGTAAGCCCTTTCGAACCCATCACGATCAGATCCGACGCGGGCGCTTCGCGTACCAATAACTCGCTGACACTGCCGAGCAAGACCCGCATGAAACGTGAGTAGCCATGGGACCCAGGATGGCAAGATCGGCCTGCATGC
>JBDTPK010000719.1:0-2079 GCA_039932735.1 Nitrospirota bacterium | reverse complement strand
CCTGCTATCTTTTGTCACGCCACATGAGCAATCCCAACACTTTCTACATCACCACGCCAATCTATTACGTGAACGACGTGCCGCATATCGGACACGCCTATACCACCGTGGCTGCAGATGTGCTGGCTCGACATTATGGTCAGTGGGACTATGACGTATTCTTCCTAACAGGCGTTGATGAGCACGGTCAAAAAGTGCAACAAGCAGCGGCAAAACTTGGCATTGATCCCAAAACACACTGCGATCGCATGGTGCCGAGCTTTCAGAATCTATGGGTGCGCCTAAATATTTCAAACAATGCTTTTATCCGTACCACTGATGAAACGCATAAAAAATATGTTCAGGAAAAACTCCGGGAACTCAAAGGAAAGGGACAAATCGACCAAAAAGAATATACCGGCTGGTACTGCACATTTGATGAGCGTTTCTGGACTGAGAAAGACGTTGTTCTGGGACTTTGTCCAGACTGCAAACGTCCAGTTGAGCAACTAAGCGAGAGCAATTACTTTTTCAGAATGTCTCAATACAAGAAACAACTGGAGCGCCATATCACAACTCACAACTATCCTCCCAATCCCTACATCGGTCCGCCATCTAGGTGCAATGAAGTTCTTGGATTTCTTCAAAAACCTTTAGAGGATTTGTCAATTTCACGTCCAAAATCCCGCTTAACCTGGGGAGTCGAACTCCCGTTTGATCCTAGCTATGTCACTTATGTTTGGTTCGATGCACTAGTAAACTACATCTCGGCGCTGACATACCTCACGGAAGAAAGCAAAACAAACACAGTTTCCTCATTCGAACGTTATTGGAAGTCTGAACCGCTGAGCCCACAGGGACAACATAAGGTTGTTCATTTAGTGGGAAAGGATATCCTGACAACTCATGCCGTCTATTGGTCAACAATGCTTATGGCCTTAGGCATTCCGCTTCCCACCACTATTTATGCACACGGCTGGTGGACGGTAAACGGCGAGAAGATGTCCAAGAGTCGGGGGAATGTCGTCGATCCAAACAAAGTTATTACGGACCTTCAGGAAGCTGGAGCGGGCGAAGCAGCCGCAGTTGATGCATTTCGCTATTTCTTATTACGCGAAGTCCCGTTCGGCCAGGATGGAGATTTTTCAAGGACTGCGCTTGTTAATCGAATCAATAGCGACCTAGCAGATGGACTTGGAAATCTTCTCAGCCGAACACTGACAATGATCGAAAGATTCGCCGGAGGGCAAATTCCTGAGCCGGGGCATAGTGTGCAAACCGCTGGTGAAGCTGAGTTCATGCAATTCACCGGCGAATTAATGGCACTTACCAAGGACCATATTGAGCAACTTCGTTTCAATAGAGCACTAGAAACAATTTGGGAACTTATACTGCAGCATTGTGATCGATATATTGAACTGAATGCTCCTTGGACGCTTGCCAAGAAACCTGCGGATAAGCCACGACTCGACCGTGTACTGTATAAGTTGGCTTTTGCCCTTGCGTTCAGCATCCCATTTCTCTATCCGTTCATGCCTCAGACAACGATTGAAATAGCTCGTCAGCTCGGATTGAATCCACGACTAAACGGCAGAAAGCTTGAATTTGACGAACTTCAACCAGGTGTTCGTATAGCTAAGGGTAAACCCCTGTTCCCTCGCATTTTAATCGGGGCCGAGACCATTCCTATTGGCCTGAAAGAATCTGCCGAAGTGAAGAAGGTCTCGAAGGATGACAATCCTAGAAAACCACAAGGAGCCAAGACCGTGAGCGACACACCGATTCCCTCGCAACCAACCGCTGCAACATCTGCCCCGACTACTGCCACACCACAGGTTCCAACCCAGACAGCAGTAGTGCCCGCTCAGATCACCATCGATGAGTTCATGAAGATTCAGCTCAAAACCGCGAAGGTGCTCACCGCCGAACGTGTCCCCAAGTCGGAGAAGTTGCTCAAGCTGCAAGTCAGTCTTGGCGAGGGGATGGAACCACGGCAGATCGTCGCCGGCATCGGCAAGAAATATGAACCGGAGGCCTTGATCGGGAAAACTATCGTCATCGTGGCCAACTTGAAACCGGCGAAGCTCATGGGCATCGAAT
>JBDTPK010000718.1:0-2079 GCA_039932735.1 Nitrospirota bacterium | reverse complement strand
CTAGTCGTCGGCTGAGAACGCACGTGGCCCTTGCGCACCGGCCGACCCCCTGCTATAGGTGAATGCATATTCACTCTTCCGGCGAATCGAACATGGAACGTCTTCGCATCGCATCCCTCCAATATTTCATCAGACCCGTCCAAACCTTCGACCAGTTTCGCGATCAGGTGCAGGCCCTCGTGGAAACGGCGGCCGATTATAAAGCCCAGCTCCTGGTCTTTCCCGAGTACTTCACCGTCCAGCTCCTCACGTTGGGTAACGTCAAGCGCCCCATTCGTGAACAGGTCAGAGATCTGGCCCGTCAAGCCGATCGCTTCAGCACATTCATGGGAGAACTGGCCAAGCAACATAGCTTGTACATCGTGGCCGGTACGATTCCAGTGATGGAAGATGGTTCTGACAGTGTATACAACGAGAGCTTCTTCTTTTCCCCCACTGGAGCTGGAACGACACTCTCCTGGCTTCCCATCTGAAAGTCTTTCCAGAAGGACAGTTTGTCGCCGTCGATCCGGCATCGGAAAAGATTGTGGGAATGGCGGCGAGTTTGATTATCCGATGGGACGACTACGATCTCCACGGATCGTGGCAGGATTTCACAGACAGAGGCACGTTCGCCAACCATGACCCAGGTCTGGGACGAACGCTGTACGGAGATGAGGTGATGGTCTCGCCTGCAGTTCAGCGGCGGGGCATCGGGGCGGCCCTCTACGCCGCTCGGCGTCGGCTCGTCGAAGACCTGAAGCTGCCCCGCCTTCGCGCGGCTATTACCGCTATGCCGATCAGATGAGCGCTGAAGACTATACGATCAAGGTCATCCGGGGGGAACTGCCAGGCATGACGTTGGCCTTTCGACTGAAGCACGGGTTTCGCGTCTTAGCCGTGGTCTCTGACTATCTTCGCGGCGACACGGAAAGCCTTGGCCATGTCGCGGTTATTGAGTGGATCAACGAACTAGTCGCGACCCCATTAGATTATGGGGATAGTGATCCAAAATTCGACCCCGTCTTGCCCACCTAGCTCTCCGCCCTTACAAAACCAGATGAAACGGCCCATCACGCCATGGGACAGAGGACGCTTCCTATTATCCTCCGCGATGCAGGAGAGCAGGCAACTCCGACAGGGTTGTGATACGGAATGCACCGGCAGGTAGAGCCGTCGATACCCGCGACTCTCGATCCAGCAAGATACCCGTCAGGCCCGCCTTCGTAGCCCCCTCCACATCGTCTCTCATACTGTCCCCTACATGCACGGCCTCTTCCGGATCAACCGCATGTTTCTCGATGGCAATCTCGAAAATCTTTGAGGCCGGCTTCGCTGCCCTCACGAGGCTGGCAATCGTCACGGTATCGAAAAGCCGATCGATACCGAGTCCCCGCATCACAGGAAAGAGCCGGGAATCGAAGTTTGACACAATCCCAAGCTCGAAACCCTCTTGACGCAACTTGGTCAGCACCGCATGGGTTTCGGGAAATAAGACCCAGGAGCGAGGGTCTTCAAACACCTGAAAGACCCGCTCGAAGAATTCATCGAACCGCTCAAACATCCCGACGCGATAAAACACGTTGTGTACGATGTCGAACCACCAGAGCCGTTCACATCGTTTTAGGTCGCTCGGATCCGCTGCGGCAAAGACCGGGGGCGCCGCGTCGCGAAAGGCACGCTGAAAAGCCTGCGCAATCGCGGCCTCAGAGTCGGGGGTCTGCCGAAACCCATGCTGAACCGCATGCGTAAGGTAGATATCCGCTACCGAGCCGTTGATATGAAACAGCGTTTCAGCCGCGTCAAAAAAGATGACCTGGATTGAAGTTTTCATCGGTCGTGCACATCCTATTGGGATTGAATTATAGTGGGTTCAAAAATCAGAAGTAAGGCTCCCCGTACTCCCTGCGGGGCATCCTAATACGAGAGCGGAGTCCCCCGTAGCCCGTAGCCCTCCTTCGCTAAAGCTTCGGAGGGCTCTCCTCACCATTCATACCCCGCTCTTCGAGCGAGGCATTCTGGCGAAGTAGAATCACAACACCCACCTAATCATGTGATTTCTTGACAAAGAATGCCCTCGCTGCTAGCTTCGGTATCGGT
>JBDTPK010000717.1:0-2080 GCA_039932735.1 Nitrospirota bacterium | reverse complement strand
TTCAAAGTATCGAAGTTGACCCCTGCGGGAGTGATCGGTGTCTTCAGCTTCATGTCTGTCAACGCTTCAACGATACGGTCAGCGACCACAACATTCCGATACCATTTCCGATTAGCCGGCACGATATGCCACGGCGCATGATCGGTGCTCGTGGCCGCCATCATGTCTTCGAACGCCTCCATATAGCTCTTCCATAATTTCCGTTCTTCGATGTCCCCTTCATTGAATTTCCAACGCTTCTCCGGGTCGTGAATACGTTCCTCCAGCCGCTCTTTCTGTTCATCCTTGGAGATGTGCAGGAAGAACTTCAGAATGGTTGTTCCGTTCTCATGGAGCAGTTCTTCGAATTCTTTGATCTGATTAAGCCGTTGTTGCACCACCTTATTCGATACCCAGCCATGAACGCGGGTGATCAGCACATCTTCATAATGCGAGCGGTTGAAGATACCGATCTGGCCATGGGGTGGCGCCTTCTGATGCACGCGCCAGAGGAAATCGTGGCCGAGCTCCTCCGACGACGGAGTTTTGAAGGACACGACTTTGCAGCCCTGCGGATTCACGCCGGACATGACGCTCTTGATCGTCCCGTCCTTGCCGCTGGTGTCCATTCCCTGCAACACGATGAGCAGGGATCGAGTCCCGTTAGCATAGAGCCTCTCTTGAAGTTCACCAAGCCGTCCGGTCAATTTCGCCGTCATCGCCTTGGCTTTTTCTTTGCCTTGATCGGTCTTCTTGTAGTCCCCCGTGTCGTCCGGGTCATATTTCTCCAAGTTGAGTGGTGAGTCCAGCTTGACGCGATACTTTTTCATGCGGGAAACCTCCTTCGCCTGTTTGAGCTCGTATTCACGGTGACATTCTACTCCCTTCACTCTAGCTTGACAGCCCCGAGCAAGTGGCAGAGAATGCGCCAAATTTCCTCAAATGGAGGTACATCATGGCGGTCAATCCTGACAAGCTGGATGCGTTCATGGGCAAGGCAGTCGGTGACATCGGGGCCGCGATGAGTGCCAACATGGTGCTCCTTGGCGACAAGCTCGGTCTCTACAAAGCCATGGCGAAGGCGGGTCCCGTTACACCGGCTGAACTTGCCAAGGCAACAAAAACGGCCGAACGGTACGTCCGTGAGTGGCTGGGCAATCAGGCAGCAGGTGGCTACGTGACCTATGACGCTGAAACCGGCCGGTACACCCTCCCTGAAGAACAGGCAATGGCACTTGCCGATGAAAGCAGTTTTTGCTTTCTTCCCGGCGCGTTTCAAGTTATCGCGGCTACATTTTCAGTCAACCCCAAGATAGAGCAGCGATTCAAGACCGGCAAGGGTCTCGGCTGGGATCAGCACGACCACCGCTTGTTCGAAGGCACGGAGCGATTCTTCCGCCCGAACTACCTTGGCAACCTCGTGGCAAATTGGATTCCATCCCTCGACGGCGTGGAAGTAAAGCTCAAGAGAGGTGCAAGGGTCGCAGATGTTGGCTGCGGGTTTGGCGCATCCACCATCATCATGGCGCAGGCCTATCCCACATCCACGTTCTTCGGCTTCGATTACCATACACCCTCAATCCTGACGGCACGCAAACGGGCCAAGGAAGCAAGGCTGAAGAACGTGACCTTTGCAGTGGCGAAATCCACAAACTATCCTGGCAAGGAATATGACTTCGTCACCCACTTCGATTGTCTGCATGACATGGGCGATCCTGTCGGCGCTGCGAAACACATGAAAAAGACACTCGCACAAGACGGTACCTGGATGATCGTGGAACCGTTCGCGAATGACCGTGTGGAAGATAATCTGAATCCGATAGGCAGAGGCTATTACGCCGCGTCGACGATGATCTGCGTGCCTGCTTCTCTGGCATCCAATGGCGCAGCCCTCGGCGCCCAAGCCGGGGAAGCGAGGCTGCGAGATGTGGTGATGAAAGGCGGGCTTACACGATTCCGCCGCGCGGCACAGACGGCGTTCAATCTGGTCTTGGAAGCCCGACTGTAAGGCGCAACGAATAGGTTGCTTGGTTTCGCCCTTACGACGCTTGCGCTTTCGTCTGCCGCCGGGCATAGTGCGTGGCAAGCAAACACTTTTCAG
>JBDTPK010000716.1:0-2086 GCA_039932735.1 Nitrospirota bacterium | reverse complement strand
GAAGGATCTGGCGTCTCTTGCCTTTGCACAGATCCCTGAGTAGAATCCGTACATACCATCTTCCCGTGAGGTTGTCATGCTCAAATTGATGCGTGAGGCATCGCATAGTTATCCGTGGCTCCTCAAGTCCGTCATGGGCGTCATCGCCCTCGCCTTCGTTATCACCATGGGGTGGTGGGGATTCGGCGAACAGACCAGCGCGGTCGTCGCCTCAGTTGGAGACCTCACCGTTTCCCGCGAAGAATTCCGCCGGACCTATGAGAATACCTATCGCTTCTATAAGGACAAAGTGCCTGGAGAATTCAAAGACGAAACGGTCAAGCAATTAGTGGTGGATCAACTTGTCGACAATCGGACCTGGCTCATCGCGGCAAAAAATATGGGCCTCACTGTGGCTGACGACGACCTGCGCGACGTCATTATGCAGATCCCTGATTTTCAAAAGAACGGCACATTCGACCCGGAAGTCTACCAACGGCTGCTCGCAGCGAATCATTTGACACCTGCAACATTCGAAGCGATGGAAGCGAAGGAGGTACTGAGTAACAAAGCCCGGATGATTATCCGCGACGCCGTGGCCCTTACCCCTGCTGAACTGGCCGAGGCGCAAGCTCTCACACTACGGCAAACGGAATCAGATCCGGCGAAGGCCGCCGCAGCGAAGGACCGTGCCGTGCAGGACGTCCTCTTTCAAAAACAGCAACGCGCGCTGATGGCCTACACCGAATCGCTCAAAACAACCATCCCCATCAAGATCAACCGCGAGTTGCTGTAACAAACCGCAGAGAACTCGGTGCATAGATAAAACGCCAATGGAGTCTTCCGTATGGCGCTGATGCCATAATAGCCGCAGGATGCTCAAAAAGGCTGTTCAGCAAAGCCACAGCGAGTGAAGACCGGAGGCGTACCCTCTGGGGTACGATGATGATCTGAACGATGTGAGAACACCGCTGGTGGATGTTTTCAGCATCCTGCTAGAAAATCAACATCGCATCGCCATAGCTATAGAAACGGTACCGCTCGCGAACCGCCTCTGCATAGGCCTGTCGAAGCCATTCGGTCCCGGCTAATGCAGAGACCAGCATCAGCAATGTGGTCCGTGGTAAATGAAAATTTGTGAGGAGGGCATCGACCACCTTGAATGAAAACCCTGGCGTCATAAATATATCCGTCTCCCCACGATAGGGTCGAATCTGGCCATCCGCGCGCGCCGCAGTTTCGAGTGCGCGGACGACCGTCGTTCCGACAGCGACTATTCGTCTCTTTGTCACACGCGCCTGCTCGATGGCACGCACCGCCTCTTCCCCAACCTCGATCCACTCAACGCCAATCCGATGGTTTTCGATCTGATCGACCATGACCGGTTTGAACGTCCCAACACCAACATGGAGCGTGACAGTTGTCAGACCGATCCCGCTCTGTTGCAGCCGTGTCAGCAGTTTCGGAGTGAAATGGAGCCCGGCGGTCGGTGCCGCAATCGCGCCCTCATGCTGCGCGAACAGGGTTTGATACCATTCTCGATCCTGGTCGGTCGGTGCCCGTTTCATATAGGGAGGAAGCGGCATTCGACCATGTTGCCGCAGCCATTCAGGCCACGGAATCGGACTCTCGACCCGTACCGTCGTTCTAGCCTGGCCACGCTCGACCACCACCGCTATAGCCTCTGCACCCATCTCAATCATCTGTCCTGGACGAAACGTTCCCTTGATCAGTACTTCCCATATTGCATCGCCAAGATCTTTCACAAAGAGTATCTCGACTTCCGCGCCGGAGGAACGCTTCCGCCCACTCACGCGAGCAGCCAACACCTTTGTGTTATTGACCACGAGGAGATCGCCGGGCTGAAGCAGATCGGGCAATTCGTCGACGCGGCGGTGGGCGAGTGAGCGATCGAGGCGCTCTAGAACGAGCAGCCTGGCGTGATCGCGCGGGAGACATGGGTGCGCGGCAATCAGCGATGAGTCGAACGGAAAGTCGAATTCTGAAAGCTTCATGAGGAGGACGGTGGGGTCGGAGCTTTGGTCAACGTCATATTCTGCAGTTCGGTACCTGGATAATAATACCGAAGAATCGTGGAGAAGGGATA
>JBDTPK010000715.1:0-2098 GCA_039932735.1 Nitrospirota bacterium | reverse complement strand
ATCAGTATCCTCTCGATGCCCTAAAAACACAACGTGTTCGCTGATTCCCAGGTCTCGGGTTTGTGCCATGAGTTCTGATCGAATGCTGCCGTCCCCCACCACCAATACTTTCACATTTGCCGCATGGCGCAAGAGAACTCTTGCTGCCTGTAACAAATACGGAATGCCTTTCACTGGAGTGAGCCGGCCAACCGTCCCGATTAGACAGGTCTCTGGATCTACCCCCAAATCCTTGCGTGTGCGCCATCTATCGGTCTGAACCGACTTCCCCTCGAGATCGATACCGTTTCGAATGCATGTGACCCTGGAAACCTGTCCTTCGGTCTTGTATTGGCTTTCGATCTGGGACGACACCCCAATAATGGAACTGACACAATGCCGATGGACGGTTCGTTCGATGGTTTCGTAACAACTCATCTTAAAAGCCTGCAGCCCTACAAAGGGTTCGCGAAGTCCGTGTACCGTTCGCACGACATGCGGGATACCGCATAACTTGGCTGCCGGTGCGGCCAGAATGGTGTCTTTGTACTTGTGGGTGTGAACGACCTGGATGTTAGACTTTTTGAATTCACGCACCAACTCAAGAAAAATCTTGCCGCTCCCCCACCGACTTTCAGGGAACACCCTCACCGGCATACCGAGTGAACCAATCTCTTTTTCCAATCGACCTTCATTGAATAGGACCACCGACAGATTCATCTCGGTCCTGCAAACCAACTTCGACAGCAAAACTTTGAGTTGAACCTCCGCTCCGGCCCATAGGTCTCCAACAGCGACATGACAGATTGAAATGGCTTTGTCAGGAGGAACGCCAGGCATGGGACTTTGCCGACTTCGGATCTTGTTCGATTGCAATCTCGCGTTCCTCGAACCCAACGTCTTCTCTTCTGGGATGCGGGAGCCGCTGAATCCCATCTTTAAAGCCGAGAAACCGGTCTCTCACCAAGTCGTGGGAGCGGAACGCCCCAGGAATGTTTTGGCTGTATCGTCGCAGGAAGGGCATCCCCTCTTTGGATCTCAGAAATATTGCGAAGAGCTACCACTAAGGCCATCATGATCCACAAGCTGGGATACCACAAGATAGAGATAAAGACCCCGCTGACGATGAATCCGATTAAACTCCCTTCCATGGCTCTCGCAAGATAGGCCCGCATATCTTCTCCCGCTTGGACAGTCTGACCGTGCTTCTGCCTTGACGCTGCAGGGGTAAACCTCTTTCTCACCAGCCTCAAATCCTTGTAACACTGCACCAGCATTGCACCGATAATCACCACTCCCGCTAGACCTAATTCGGAGATGAGGGTCACCCAGGCAGAATGAGCCTGTCGACCCCCAAAAGACCTGTCGTTAAACGTTTGGCCTGACTCATAGAGGTCAAAAGTCCAGGGGAAGTTACTCTGGCCGATTCCGATGATTGGATTCGCATAAAACATGTCCATTCCAATGCCCCAGGTATAGAGTCTTGCGGCGCCGGTTCCGGTTCCCATTGTCTCATCACTGGTTGAAGAACTGATCTCATCCCAGTATTTTTCGGGGGCAAGCACCAGCATGAACACGACCGCCACAACCACTACGATGAGAGCGTTCAACTTCTTGGGCGAACGGTACCAACAATAGGCGCCCACAGCAGCCAACCCGAAGAAGCCTCCTCGTGATAGACTGGCCATGGCCGCAAGAATGAACAGTCCAAGTAACCCAAGATACTTCATCTTCTGTGCGATACCGCTAGCCGAAAACAATAGGAAATACCCAAAGGGGACGACCATATTCATCACCATGCAGAAGTCATTCTCATCCCCCATCCAGCTGCCGATCCCAACCCCACCTTTGGAAATCCCCATCACCGCCAAGAAACCATGAATGCCCACCCACATCTTAATGAGTGTCATCATCTTTTCGAGCGAGTCGACGAAGGTCACGATGCCAAGATAGGCACAATACAAGAGAAACATGTTTTTGAATGTGATAAGAGCCCAATAGTTGTTCACGGCAATCGGCACATGAATCGCCATGACCGCAAAGAGAGGAAGCCACAATTTGGTCTGGAGTCTTGAAAAATCCACCTTCCCCGACATCAGCACGTTCAGAATGAGCAATA
>JBDTPK010000714.1:0-2099 GCA_039932735.1 Nitrospirota bacterium | reverse complement strand
CGCGCAGTTGAGGATCGACCAGGCTGCCCTCATGAAAAGATGTTGGCGAAACTAGGAGGAAATGGGAAGGGGGTCGGTCAGGCGCCCTCCTTGCTCGCAGAGCCCTCACGCGAGGGGAGGGAGGGCACCCACATTGGTCCTGTGCTCCCGGAACAGAGGAGGGGCTGGAGCCTGATGATCTTCTGTGCTCGCGCAACGCGCGGTCGCGGACTCCCCTCGTTGGACGCGCGCAGTGGAAGACCAATCTAGCCCCCCCCTCAAGAGAGAAGGTAGAAGGACTGTGGTCGCTCGATAAGCGCAGTGACGGACGGCTTGGCTGCTCCCATACAAGTCGTAGAGCCAGGTTTTAGAAAGCCGTGACAGAGCCTGTCGCTACACGTTGACAGAATCAGGCCTTAAACGTAGGCTGTGCTCGAACTGGAATGGTTCGGCAGATCGCAAAAGGAGTCTGAGTGATGGCAACAGTCTCTCGATTAAGCGCAGAACGAAAGCTGCGACGATACATGGATGTCCTGCGCCGAGAGTTACCAACGCTGCGGACTAGGTTTCATGTCCGGTACCTTGGCCTGTTCGGTTCGTATGTCCAGGGGACGCCACGGAAGGACAGTGATCTCGATGTGCTCGTCGAGTTTGCCGACGAGCCAGGGCTGTTTGAGTTCATCGAACTGGAAGACCACCCGTCATCTCTATTGGGCATCAAGGTGGATCTGGTGATGAAAAATACGCTCAAACCCCTGATCGGCCGGCACATTCTGAGCGAGGTCGTGGGCCTGTGACTCGCAAACGTGAGTTTCTTGACTACGTAGCCGACATCCAGAACGCGACGCAGAACATCTCGCAATTCATCGCCGGCATGACGTAGGCCCAGTTTGCAGAGGATCAAAAAACCATCTATGCCGTGGTGAGAGCGTTCGAAATTATCGGTGAAGCGGCTAAGAAGGTTCCGCTGTCTGTACGCAAGCGACATGCGAAGGTCCCGTGGAAGCAGATGACTGGGATGCGGGACAAGCTCATCCATGAGTACTTTGGGGTAAACCACGAGGTGCTGTGGAAGACGGCCCAAGAGGATATTCCCCCAGTGCAACGGCTCATCGGAAAGGTCATGAAGGAGGAGTCTGATAGAGCGCACCGGAGCCGGTGATTGGATAACACTACCTGCGACAGTTCTTAAACCCGTCTCACCTCATCCGTATATCGTAAGTATGCCAGGCGAGACGTGTACGAAAGGCGCGATTCGCACAGATGAAACTTCCGGCCAGTCTCGATTCTATCGCAAGTTCCACGCGACCCCCGACATCCGCTTCATCAGACCCGTTTACGAGACTCAATAGCGACGCGCGCAGTTGAGGATCGACCAGGTCGCCCTCATGGGGAGATGGAAGGGAGCGGTCAGGTACCATCTTTACTCGCAGAGCGCGTCTCGGCGCGATCGGGTTTGGGCGGGTGAGAATGTCGCGCGCAGTGAAGGGCAGTCTCGACCGCTCTCTCTCACTCCCTGCGCCCGCGCTTTCTTGACCTCATCTCTATCGGAATTTATGATGTAGTCTCACGTGAAACTACATAAAAGAAATCCATGAAGTTCACAAATGTTCGCGAACTCAAAGCCAAGACCTCTGAGATGCTCAGAATCGTTGAGCGAGGAAACACCCTGTTGGTGACCACCCATGGACGTCCGACGGCGATGCTGGTGCCGGTGACAGAAGACGCTATCGAGGATGCATTGTTGGCGTATAGCCCGACCCTTCGGAAAAAAATAACAGCAGGCCTCAAGGATATCCGGGCGGGTCGGACGATGCTGCTATCCGACTACAAAGCCACACGCACAAAGAAAAAGATCCGCACCGCGTGACCTGTCAGGTCTTCCTCTCAGAGAAGGCGCAACGAGATCTCAATGCCTTTTCTGATAAGATCGTGAATCAAATTCTCGCCGATTGCCCTCGCCTCGCGCACGATTCTATTCCTGATGGAAAACGGATCAAGAAGTTGCAGGGTTCAAAGACAATCTATATCGTTTGAGAGCAGGCGACTACCGCGTGGTGTTCAAGCGGTCGGGCACTCGCATCGACATTGTGCGCGTCCTGAGCAAGCCGGACTTTCAG
>JBDTPK010000713.1:0-2100 GCA_039932735.1 Nitrospirota bacterium | reverse complement strand
GAACTGGGGAGAAAGACCTCGCTGAAAACCTGGTCACTGTCGCAAGACGCTACAGCGGGAAGAACGTCGAAAGTCAACGGTTGTTCGTCAATCGGCTCATCCTTCAACAATCGTGAGCTGGGACTGGCTCCCTTCCTAACGATGCCTGCCTCTTCTTGTTCTCAATGGAGACTGCCCCAGCCGCCTCGCTTGATGGGGTGAAGAGTTGGGGGAAGCCTTAATCCGACATAGGCAGATGGAGACTATCCAGCCTGCCCTCAAGGGGGAAGGTCGGCCTCATTTTTCACCGTTCACGCGCCCTCAGTCTTGCGGTATCCAGGCGATTAGTGTATATACGGTATTGTGTTTACATGGGACATTCCGAAGTCCATTGCCAACCTCTAGAAGCATGGCGTCCCGTTTGAGGAGGCCACCACCATCTTCGCCGACTCCGATACGCTGGATGGCGACGACCCCGAACACTCGACGCACGAACGTCGCCGTCAGCGCATCGGGCGATCATTGACGGGACGAATCCTCTTTCTGGTGTATACGATACGGAGGACAACACATGAAAAAGAAACGATCCGTATTATCAGTGCCAGGCAGGCCAGCCGCAAGGAACGTCAAGCATATGCCCGACTCGCAGATTGATTTTTCCGACATCCCGGAAGCTACAGACGCACAATTGAAGCGCATGCGTCGACTCGGCAGACCAGTCAGCGGCATGGCGAAGCAATTGATCGCCATTCGTCTCTCGCCGCGGCTGTTGAGCCAGCTCCGAAAGATGGCTGCTAAGCAAGGGAAGCCCTATCAGTCGCTGATTCATGAGCTGTTAGAAAAGGCCGCCAACAAAGCCGCCTAGGATTCTTCTGTCTTATTCGCGTGGTCTGTCTGGCTCCTCTGGTTGGTTTGCCGATCTGGTCAACGAGACAGACCAGATCGTAAAACCAACCGTCCGCGCTCTCACTCCTTACTACTAACGCTTCATCTTTCACGTCTCACGCCCCCCTGAAAGGCGGAATAATTTCCCACGTGGAAAGGGGTATTCTGCGTCCCATCCCCACCCTGGAAGATCTAGCGCGCGAGCACATCGACCAGACGCTGGAGCAAGCTGGCTGGAGGGTTCATGAATACAAGAGCGCAAATCTCAGGGCAGGCAGGGGAGTGGCACTTCGAAACTTCCCACTCCAAAGCGGGCATGGATTTGCAGACTATCTACTGCTTGAGTTCTAAAGCTTTAGAACTACTGCAACGTTTTGCGTGACGACGGGCTGAGCTATGACGATTACCATTCGGCTGCGCTCTGGACAGGCGTCGAACACCTGACGTATTTACTGCTCCTCAAGATGGCCGATGAGGAGTGCAGCTTGATCCGTCTCGTTCCAGCCCTGTAGGTTTTCTTCTCTGTGTAAGTGCGCTATCATGGGCGCAAGTGAGGTCTTCCATGGATGAACAACTCCTTCTCAAGCGAATCACGGTGAATCCGAAGATTTTCGGGGGAAAGCCGATTATCCGAGGGCGCCGGTTGGCGGTCGAGCATGTCCTTGGCATGTTGGCTGCGGGGGATACACCCGATACAATCCTTCATGGGTATCCGTGGTTGGAACGTGAGGACATTCAAGCTTGCCTTGCCTACGCTCATCGGCTTGTCGGTCATGAGCGGATTGAACCCCTGCCTCTCGAAACTGCCTCGTGAAGCTTCTGCTCGATACCTGCGTCTGGGGTGGCGCCGTTGCTCCGCTGAAGGTCGCAGGACACGATGTCATCTGGGCGGGAGACTGGCCTGTTGATCCAGGCGATGAGGAGATCCTAGATCAGGCTTATCAGGAGGGTCGGATTCTCATCACCCTCGATAAAGACTTCGGTGAGTTGGCCGTGGTGCGAGAACAAGCCCATGCGGGGATTATCCGGCTAGTGGTGTTGTCTGCCTCTCAGCAAGCGCCGACCTGCGTGATGGTCCTAAATCGCTATGGAACAGAACTTCAATCGGGTGCAATTGTAACGGTCGAGCCAGGACGCATCCGTGTGCGCCCGCCGACGTCACATCCTGAGCCCTCATGACCTCTTCTGCCATCGCCAAAAAATTCTGGAACCATTGATTTTTCTGACATCCCGGAA
>JBDTPK010000712.1:0-2107 GCA_039932735.1 Nitrospirota bacterium | reverse complement strand
TGTTCGCAACACCGCAGAACGTCGCCTCAGGGCTCCGCGAAGCCGGCTACGCGACGGACCCCGTTTTGGTGCAGATCATCTGGCTCGCGACCAAGATGCAGAAGCCGATTTTGGTCGAGGGTCCCCCAGGAACGGGCAAAACCTTCTTGGCTCAGGCATTCGCAGCGGCAGCGAGGACTGACCTGATCCGGCTGCAGTGCTTCGAGGGAATTACCGAGAAGCAGGCCATCGGCTCGTTCGATGAGGCGCTGCAACGGCTCTACCTTGAAACGCAGGCAAAAGTGATCGACCGCGAATGGGACAAGCTGCGGTCGAGCCTGCACACGTTGGATTTCTTCACGCAAGGTCCGCTGCTACAAGCCCTATTGCAACCGAAGCCAATTGTGTTGCTGATCGACGAACTCGACAAAGTCGACCAGAAGTTCGAGGCTCTTCTGTTGGAGATCCTCTCGGATTGGCAGATCACGATTCCAAAGCTCGGGACCGTCAAGGCTAAGACCATTCCGTTCGTGGTAATGACATCCAACCAGGAGCGGCGTTTGGGCGATCCGTTGCGCCGCCGCAGCCTCTACAAGAGGATCGAGCACCCGGATGTGCGGAAGGAAGCGGAGATTCTCGATATCCGCACTGTCGACGCGCCCCTTGAGTTGAAGGCTCAGGCCGTAGGACTTGCACAGGCCTTGCGCGGGTACAACCTGCTGAAGCCCCCATCGATCGACGAGATCGTGCAGTTCGTTCGAGCATTGCAGCTATTGGGCGAGACCGAAATCCGGGCGGAGACGCGTGATGTGTTGCTGCCCTTCCTGGCTAAAACGGAGGAGGATGTCAAACGTTTGCTGCTTAAGGATGGATTCAAGAGTCTGGTGGTGACCGCTTTGAAATATCGCGATGAGGCGTTATCCGCGATGCGGGCCAAAGATGGGGAGGCCGCTTGAAGACGCTGCTCGCCTTCGCACTTGGCGCTGGTCTCTGCCAAGCCCAATCGCCGGAAGTCCGCCGATGGGCTGATCACTGGGCTGCCGAATTCGGGGTCGAGCGGGAGCTTGTCTATGCAGTCATCGAAGCGGAGTCTGGCGGAGAGTCACGAGCGGTTTCAAGTGCTGGCGCCGTGGGCGTGATGCAACTAATGCCGGGAACGGCGGCTATTTTCCGAGCGAGGAATCGGTTCGATATTGAAGACAACGTTAGGGCTGGCGTCGCCTATTTGGCCTGGCTGCGTGCTGCCTGCGGCGGAGACCGGAGGCTCATCATGGCCAGCTACATCGCAGGTCAGAATCGTGTGATGCGGTCTGGGCTCGACTTCGCGTATCCCAAAGAAGTTCATGATTACGTCACCCGCGTTGCGTACCTGTATCGCCGAAACCGTTGGGAGACGTTGCTACGAGAAGGAGCAGGAACGAGATGAAACTCTTCATTTTACTGGCAGGTGCGTCGTTGTCCTGGGCGCAGACACAGATCAAGCCGGTGGTCAGTCAACGCACTGTGAATGAACAAGTGAATGTCGTGCGGTTGGCTCCGCGCTTCACGACCGCGATCAGACTACCGGAAACCGTGAGCTCAGTGGTCCTTGGCGATCCCGTCAAGTTCCTGGCGGAGCATTCCGACAAGGAGCCGTCCTTGGTGCTGGTGAAACCGGCCACCGAAGACATTGCCGAATCGAATCTTCTGGTTACGACGGTGTCCGGACGGCATCTGAGTTTCCTGCTGCGCAGCGAGGGCGTTTCAGCGCGACCGCCCGTTGACTTTGTCTTGACTTATCGGCCCGCCGGATCGTTCCTTGTTGAGGAAAGTGGCACGGGATCTGCAGAGGTGTTGCGAACAGAGAAGCTCGTGCCGACGCCGGTGCTTCGGCCCGCGCGGCTGTCGATCGAGAGAACGAGTGAGACGCCCGAACGGGATGGCCTGACCATGCTCCTTGAGCGGCAGCAACGAGCGGGGCTTCCGGTACTTTACGGGATGCGAACGGATACACCGGATGAAAAGGGAGACCGCGTCAAAGCCGGAATCTCGGAGGTGGTGGATCAGGGAAATGAGGTCGTCGTGTTGTTTTCAGTAGTGAACCCACAGGGGCACGCGGTGGCGATCTTGCCTCCGCAGATTCAGTTGG
>JBDTPK010000711.1:0-2109 GCA_039932735.1 Nitrospirota bacterium | reverse complement strand
CACGGTGACCGTGGTGACGCCGGGTCAGCGCAAGGCCTGGCTCGCGGGGGAGGCCTCCGACCTCCCGCTCGTGACGCAGGAGATCCGTTACCACGCCCCAGGGGCCGCTGAAGCCTGGTTAGCGTGGGGCCTCGATGGGTGGCAACTCATTCCGGATGCTGCACGGCCCCAGGGAACAGCGCTGAAAGGCGGAAAGATGTATACCCCGATGGTCCGCGATGGCAATATCTTCACTACCACAGTGCGGGTCCCGCCAGGTACAGTGTTGGATTTTTTTGTACTCGTTACCAAGACAGAGGAGGGCACGACCGTCGATATTCGACATGAGAAAGACGAAAATGGTCGAGCATTGTCGAGGGTCGTGGCGTTCGACGGTCTGATAGAGCTCCAGGCCCAGTGGAAAAGTCATCCCTGAACGTCGAGTTTCGTCTGGTATCTTCTCTTGTGCATATGCGTTGGCTGTCATGCGGATGGTGCTGATGTTCGTGCCGGGGGCGGGGCCTTGCTCACGGCCTATCAATACTATTAATAATACGTAATGCAATAATGGCAAGCTCGCCCGATCAGGAATTAGTCTCCGTCATCATCCCCTGTTATAACCACGCCCATTTCTTAGGCGAGGCGATCTCGAGTGTCATCAACCAGACCTATCCACACATCGAAATCATCGTCGTTGACGATGGATCGACGGATGAGACCGCGCAGGTTGCGAAAGCGTATTCGAACGTCCACTATGTGCGGCAGGACAATTTTGGCCTTTCTCGCGCAAGAAATGTTGGTCTCTCGCACAGCAAGGGAGCCTACATTGTATTTCTCGATGCCGATGATTGCTTACTTCATAATGCCATCGACATAGGCTTGCGGGCGCTGGCCTCTCGGAATGACTGCGCCTTGGCGTTTGGCCTCTTCGTGAATATTGGAATCAGCCAGAGTATGGGGGCAACGATATCACGCGATACAAACTGCGACTATAAAGAGTTGCTCCAGCGCAACGTTATTGGGAACCCCGGGTCGGTCTTCTATCGTCGGTTGGTGTTCACGGAGATTGGTGAGTTCGATGAAGCCAATAGTCCCGCTGCGGACTACGATATCTATCTACGCGTGTCCCGTCGATTTCCGATTCTCTGCCATCACCAACTCGTGGTCCAATATCGAAAGCATGGCGCAAACATGAGCAACAACGCGAGGCTGATGCTCGCATCGACGGTGACTGTGCTCAAGAAACAGCTGCAGTACGTCGAGGGAGACCAAGAGCTTCAAGTGGCCTACGACGTGGGGCTGCAACACTGGATGAGCTATTACGGTGAGCCACTGATTGCCAACATATATGCCCGATTTCTCCATGGCGATCTTATCAATACGGCTCTCGACGTCTATGCGCTCTTCAGATTCTATCCGAACCGTTTCCCCACATTCGTCAGACGGAGGGTCGCATACCTCACCTCATTCTTCCGGAAGGAACCGCCTAACTCTTCAAAGACATCTCGGTGATCTGCCGACTTTTTACCCATCTCCTTGTTAATGATCCTGCATCTGTTGCGCCGTCCGACCAATTCTGCATGAGCCCAGTCAGCGCAGAAAACAGGTTGGCGTCGAATCGTGTAGTTTCGATGTTGCTGACCTCGGAGGCGATGCTTTTCCTCCTGCTATGTCTCGATCAGTCGTGGGAAGAGAGAAGTCAGACGGGGTATCATTTTGACCAAGAATAGCGCCATCCAATAATTCATATGCTCTGCAGGCACGGCACGGACGACCCTGCACTAGTGGACGAGATCGCCCGTTCGTGGCGCTTTGGACACCAGGTTATCTATGTAAATTGTCTCGGCTCAGCTAACACTGAGGCCCGCACGACAGCGAGAGCATTTGGCGCTGATCGGGGGAAAACACTATCATCCCAGGCGCTTATGTTCCTCGCGCCAGCGTCGAATTCTCCAGGATGGAAGTTGGCTTGTACCTATTGGTCTTTGGTGTCATTATGACACAGCCCGTGGAAAACCGGCGAGCACGACCGATCAGAAACCCGCCCTCGAGTCGGCGGGCCTGTGTGGCCAGGTGGAGTAATTCTATTTCTAATTAGATAGTGCGTTAATAATCCAGGGCCACCCCGTA
>JBDTPK010000710.1:0-2122 GCA_039932735.1 Nitrospirota bacterium | reverse complement strand
GCCGAGACGCGCCTTGTCCCAGGCAAGGCCGCAGCGAGCGAAGAGGCGAGGCGTATCCTTTGGGTACGTGCGGGCCTGGACGGAGTGATCTGCCTGCGCAAAGCGAGAACGACGCATGGCGCTGGGTGGGCGGGTGAGAAGAGTGACTTTTTCAGCAACCTGTTTGAGGGCAACGCTAGATTTTTCTAGATACGCTGGATTATTTACGATCACTTGGTAACAGGACGATGCAGTTGGGGTTAAACCCCTGATTCTTCAGCGTGTCAATGCTCCCGACCACCTCTCCCTTCTTTAGGTCGATGACCGAGATCGACCCATCACTCATTCCTTCAAGATTCAGGAAACTGTTCTGAACGAAGAGGTAGCCTTCATCAGGAGACAGGGCCATGTGATGAGCACCTGCGGCTGTCGCGATGGCCTGCAGAAACTGAGGGCGCCGTGGATCTGTATTGTCGTAGACGTTGACGTAACCTGGCTTGGCGGTCGTGACATACAGCCGATCACCCTTGCGGTTATACAACATCTCCAGAAGCATCCCCTGTTCACGTGAAACATAGTCATCAACCTGCTCAAAGCTAAAGCTCTTTGACTTCGGATTCCATGCAGCCATCCATACGGTTCCCTCTAACATGTTTGTGATATGCGCAATGGGTGGGTTGGCATTGGGGGAGAACATCACTTCGACCGGTGCAGCCTTGGAAGGTGACGCTTTCAACGACACCTTGTGTGTGGAGAGCACCTTGCCGGTGTTGGCTTCAAGAACCGTAATCGTCTCCCCCGCTTGGGATATGTCACCAGGCATCACGGTACTGGTAAGCAGAACGCGATTGATCCCATTATGGATGGCTATGCCATGCGGATGACTGATGAATGGGTCACCGGGAAGAGGCGCGGCAATCGTCTTGAGGGGCTTGTCGTTCCTCGCATCTCCCATGATGACATTGCTCGACCCCATACAGGTGAGATACCAGATTTGGTTGTCATCGGAGAACACCATATCCTCTTGAACGCTGCAGTCTGGAATTTCCACCGCCTTGATCCTGTAGGGAGAACGTTTCAGGTCAAGCACATGTAACACTTTTTTCCCCAGCGCCGTGACATAGGCTTTGCTCAAATCTCGATTGAAGTAGAGATGATGGGCCACGAGGTCGGGTGGGAGTGGAATCTCCAGCACTATCTTCCCAAACTCTGACGACTTGGGATCAACATCGATAATGGCCAACCCCTCTTTTCGCACTGTGCTTTCAGGCTTGCTTTCATAATTCAGCATGGCGAGGATTTCTGCGTGCGCAACAGAGGTCAGGAGCACGACGAGAACACCCGCGATCAATCCCGAGAAGGGTACGCGTTTCATGGCCGTATCCTTATAGAAAAGAGGAATGTCATATGCCTCTTGAAAGAGTGAAGCGATATGGCATCCTGATATTGGTCTGTGGTCGATTGAAGTTCACCATACCACTAAGGGGCGATTCCGTGTGATTGTCCTATCCGAGGGTCTGTTTCGCTTAACAGGGCCTTGCGAGGTTGTACTTTATTGGTATTGCGACCATACAGTTTGCCGATACTCCATGACAGTTGTTACCCGACCACACGACCGCGATCGTGCCAGCCGACATTCCAAGCTTTTCCCTCTGTCCGGTCATGCCACGAAAGAACATCCAACTCGAGGATGCCAGGGCTCACGCGTGCTGACACACTTCATCCTCGATACGTCAATAATCACACCTGACCCTCAATCTGTGTTGATCCTCTCGTTACTTCTGCGCTAGAACCTCCTCAAGCATGTAGCCAGATCACGGAGCGCGCGAGAACCGTCCCCGATATAGGCAGCCCCGTGCATTGTCGCGAGCGTCTTCGGCTGCAACTTGGCCAGCCTATGGAGTGTCGGCTCTGTGAGAGTTGAGTACGGCATATAGTTGGCCAGCGGCCCTGCTGTTACTCCACAAGCACCTGCCAGAAACGGCCCAGCACATCCGAACTCGTCGTCGCTTCGACATCGCCATTCTGGTGAATAGTACGCCTATCCCCCACCCTGTTCCCGGTTCTCCTATTTGGTAATTGGAAGGCGACCTATTTAGTCTTCCACTGCGCACGCCCTCGTCTTCACTCTATGTCTCTCTAG
>JBDTPK010000709.1:0-2124 GCA_039932735.1 Nitrospirota bacterium | reverse complement strand
CCTGGCAGGAAAAGACTCCCGACACTTTTTCAGTTCCTCACTGCTTTTTGTATCTGCGGATTCAAGAAGCCAGTGCATAATTTCACCGACGGCGTGATGGAGTAACCTCTTGGCACACCAAGGGGTTACTGATGCGCACATATCGTCGGATCACCTACGAAGATCGATGTCAGAGGTATGCCTTGCGGAAGGCGGGCCTCACGCAGACCGAGATCGGCAAGGCCTTAGGCGTCAGCCAAGGAACCGTGAGCCGGGCACTCGCCCGGAACACGGGGCAGCGGGGCGACCGCGTTCAGCAAGCGCAGCGCCAGCCCGCCAGCAGCAGATCCGGCACCAGCCGCGCACATTGACGGGCCGGGTCCGCCGCGCCCGCGCCCGTAAGCTGCGGGCGGACCGCGGGAGCCCGGAGCAGCTGAGCTTCTGGTTGCGAGCCACGCGCAGGATCGCCCTCAGCCATGAAGGGATCTACCAGATGATCTGGGCCAACACACGCGCGGGTGGCGACCGCTGGCGGTCCTTGCGCCGACGGGGCACGCGCGAGAACCGGCGCGGGGCTCAGACCGCTGGACGTGGCGTGATGCCTCATCGGACGGCCATCGCGGAGCGGCCTGCGATCGTGGCCGCAACGTCCCGACTCGGCGACTGGGAAGGCGACACCATCGTGGGGGCTCATCACAAGGGGGCGCTGCTCACCCATGTCGAACGCAAACGCGTGTTCACCACCATCTCGGCACTGACTCGCTCGACGGCGACGGCGGTGCACCGCCCCACGGTTCGTCGGCTGACACCGCTGCGCGACCACGTCTATACGATCACCTACGACCACGGCAACGAGTTTGCTGGGCACCGACAGACGGCGCACGGCCTGCAGGCGCACATCTTCTTTGCCACGCCCTATCACGCGTGGGCACGCGGAGTGAACGAGAACACGAATGGCCTGATTCGGGCCTGCTTCCCAACGGGGGCGGACGTTACTCCAATTCACCCGGCGACGGTGGCGAAGGTCGAACGCCTGCTCAACCGCCGCCCCAGAAAATCGCTCGGCTTTCATACGCCCAACGAGGTCTTTCACGCGCTGGCCAGAGGCGGCTGAACATAATGCACTGGGAGGTTGAATCTGCGGTTCTAATAACTGGTTAGGCACTCAATAATCCGCATCACGTGTTTTGAGAGGCAACAATGATGGACGAGAACAAAAACCCAATTCACTCGCCGCTCACCCAATCTGTGACGCGCGAAGGAAAAATAGTACGAATCGAAATTTACGAAAATGGTGACGGTGGTTGGCTCTTGGAGGTTGTTGATGAGTACTGGAACTCCACTGTTTGGGATGATCCATTTTTAAGTGATCATGATGCATTGGCGGAAGCACTCAAATCCATTGAAGTTGATGGCATCCAGTCATTGATCGGCGCTCCACCTGGGACCATTTCTCACTAACCATCCATGCCCAACGTGCCTAACAATCCGGCGCAGTCGGCCCGCCTCCAACGCTGCGCTCTCCCGGCGGCCGCTGGCCGAGAAGGTTAGGCAGCTATGGACGCAGCGTTTCTCTTCCGCGGTGTGTCAGAGGATATTCATCAGGCTAACGGCGGTTTCTTGAAGCCGAAGATCCAAGGCCCATTCACCTACGGGTTCCACTGGGACGAGCCTGGCCTCACGTGGGATAGCGGCGTCACTTGGGACTCAACGGCGACAAACGCAGTCATTCGACACCAACTCAATCAAGAGGGATTGCCAACCTCGGGCATCTCCACAACACCGCATCTTGACCGCGCTATCGTCTATGCCCGCGGCAGGGATGGCACGACCGGAGGTTATGTGTTCAAGATTGACAGAAAGGCGTTGCAGCAGCATGGCATTGCAGAGTTTGTTGTTGCCCAGTTCTGCGCTCCCAGCGTTCCGGAAGACGGGGAAGTAATCTTGGTAGTTCCTGACTTGCCACACCTCCCGCCCGCTGTCATTGTGGAGGTAATCAAAGTTCCACCGCTCGCCCCATGAAGCCGCCTAACCCTTCGTTGCACCCGACGCGCTCCGGTCTACGGCCTCCGCACGCGGGTGAACTCAACCGATCGGCATACGTTAGACAAGGGTGGCGAGACGCGCTAAAATTGGCGCATTAGA
>JBDTPK010000708.1:0-2127 GCA_039932735.1 Nitrospirota bacterium | reverse complement strand
TGATGAATCCACCTAATCCATTCGAGTCACAGCACCGAGATCTCTTAGAGCCTGCGCCTCATGTGCAGCTGCAGATGTTTGACGATGCAACCCGTGACATTCTCAGTCGGAACGAGAGCCCTGATTTGCCGTTTCAATGGAGCCTGAACCCGTATCGCGGCTGCTTCCACGCCTGTGCCTATTGCTACGCCAGACCGACGCATGAGTATTGGGGATTCGGCGCTGGGACTGATTTCGAGTCCAAGATCATCGTGAAGCGAGAGGCCGCGGCCTTGCTCCGTCGGAGGTTCGAGAAACCTTCCTGGAAGGGCGAATTGATTCTGTTCTCGGGGAACACCGATTGTTACCAGCCGCTAGAAGCCTCCCTGGAATTGACACGAGCCTGCCTGGAGGTCTGTGTCGCGTATCGGAATCCGGTCGGGATTATCACGAAAGGGGTGTTAGTGCTGCGTGATCTTGATCTGCTGCGTCGGTTGCAGCAGGAGGCGTCGGTCCATGTGTATTTCAGCATTCCGTTTTCAGACGATGAGATGGCGCGCAAGGTTGAACCTCATGCGCCGTCCAGCCGGAAACGCTTTGAGGCGATGGCGATCTTGGCGGATGCCGGGATTTCCACCGGCATCTCCCTGTCTCCGATCATTCCTGGTCTCAACGAGGAGGATGTGCCTGATCTGTTGGCCCGAGCAAAACAAGCCGGGGCGGAGGAAGCAATGGTGACGTTGCTGCGTCTATCTGGCTCGGTGGAGCCGGTATTTCTGCAGCGAATGGCTGCGGCGTTTCCCGATCGAATCGCTAAGATCACAAATCGGATTCGGGACGTGCGGGGCGGAGCGATCAGCGAGGGAGCTTTCTTCGAACGCCATCGTGGCGTAGGCCCCTATTGGGCTATGATTGAACAGTTGTTCGAGGTCTCCAGACGCAAGGTAGGATTGTCGGCGCTGCACGACGTAGCGATTCCTGACACGTTTCGCAGGCCGGGGATCGAACAAACGACTTTATTCTGAAGCAAAACAAAACATGAAGGGAGCAGGGATGAAGCATAATCCTGGATTTCTCAAGTTGGTGGATGCGGCACGAGCGCGAGTCAAGGAATGTACGGTGGCGCAGGCGAAGGCCCGGCTCGATGGTGGTGAGGCAATGCACTTTCTCGACGTGCGTGAGGACCACGAATTTGCGAAAGATCATGCATCAGGCGCCCGCCACCTGGGAAGAGGCATTATCGAGCGCGATGTGGAAACGCTCATTCCCAATAAAGAGGAGGCCATTCTGTTGTATTGCGGAGGCGGCTACCGGTCAGTCTTAGCCGCGGATGCGCTTCAGCACATGGGGTATTCGAATGTGGTGTCGATGGATGGGGGAATCACAGGCTGGCGGGATGCGGGCTATCCGATGGAGCATTGATGGGACCTCGGAGAGGCCGAGGTCCCATTCTCGCTGGATCATACAGTCACACGTGCGCGTTCAGGAGGATTATTTGTTGTTGGCTCGATCGAATTCCTTGATAACCTGGTCGGTTAAATCGATGGCATCCTTGTTGTAGATCACAATCTTGACCGTTTGTTCGCTGCCTTTATCGACGACGAGCGCAAACCCCCCTTTTTCGGCCACGGTCTTCGTCGCCGAGGATATTTTCTTCATGTAGTCATCGACCAGTTCCTTCTGCTTTCCTTGTAAATCCTGATTAAATTCTTGCGCGCGTTTCTGATATTCCTGGACCTTGGTGCGGAATTGGGCCTCTTTTTCCTTCTTTTCGGCGTCGCTTAACTTTGCGAGTTGCTCTTTGAGCGTCTTCTCCGTGTTGCGCAATTCCTCTTCGTCACCGGACAATAATTTCTGCCTGGTGGTCACGTATTCTTTGAGCCCGTCCAAGGCTTTTTTTCCCGCTTTGGATTTCTCTAAGACGGCTTGAGGATCGACAACGCCCATCTTGAAGACCTCCGCAGCCTGTGCAGCAGAAAGAGATGCAAACCACAAGATGCCGGCGGTGACCAACGGAAGTGTGATCCGCCCCAAGAGGATTCCCATTATTGGCATAACGCGCGCTCCTTGTTAGTAAACAGTGCAGTCAGCGTAACCGTCGCGAGAATAGCTGGGGGGCTAAGCTCTGTCAAGGGACGGAGTTGTGTG
>JBDTPK010000707.1:0-2129 GCA_039932735.1 Nitrospirota bacterium | reverse complement strand
GTGATCGCGCTCTTGCTCTTCCGCACGTAGATGTATGGAGTCGTAAAAAGAAAATAGCGGTGAGTCATTCGGTCCTAAGCCGATATCCCACTCCCAGTTCTGTCACCAGATAGCGTGGATGCGCCGGGTTTTTCTCCAGCTTGTTTCTCAACTGGCGCATGTACACTCGCAGATAATGGCCTTCCTCCACGTGCAGCGGACCCCATACTTCTTTCAGAATCTGACGGTGAGTCATCACCCTGCCGGCATACCGGACCAGCGTCGTGAGCAGCTTATACTCGATCGGCGTGAGATGAATTTCTTTCGACGACACAAACACCTGTCGCCGCCCAAGATCCACTTTCAGATCGCCGAGCACAAACATCGGCTCGGCCGGCTCTCCAGGCGGTCCGGAAATATGCCGAAGCGCAGCACGCATCCGCGCGAGCAGCTCGTTGACTCCGAAAGGCTTGGTGACATAATCATCGGCGCCCAAGTCGAGTGCTGCGACCTTCGCCTGTTCTTGTTCGCGCGCCGACAGCACGAGAATCGGGATGGTAGACCACTCGCGGACTTGCCGAATCACCTCGGTCCCGTCCATATCGGGAAGACCCAGATCGAGCAAGATGATGTCAGGGTTTCTCGCCTGTGCCTGCGAAAGCCCGTCTGCTCCGGTAGTCGACTCATAGAGGCGGTAGCCATGGGGGGGTAAGGAGGTCCGTAGAAATCGGCGGATCTCCGTTTCATCTTCGATGAGGAGGACAGTCGTCTCGTGACTGGCCATGATATTTCTGGGCCCTTCCATTCCCTCACGCCCCTCACACGCTCGGATGGGGTTCGATCTTTTCTGTCTCGATCGTCGGCTGAGCCTGCTCAACCGGAAGAGTGAACTGGAACACAGCACCACCACCGGGGCGTTTCTCAACCAAGATGCGACCGCCATGGGCTTCGATGATGCCCCGGCAAATCGTAAGGCCAAGCCCCACACCCCCCTCACGAGCCGGACCGACCCGATAGAACTTATCGAAGATGCGCTGTTCATCGCCGGGTGGAATCCCAGGCCCGCGATCAGCGACCTCAAAAACCAGTTCGTGATTAGAGACCGTTGCGGAAAGCTCGATGGCCGTGGAAGGAAGGGTAAATTTTAGGGCATTCTCAAGCAGGTTGATCAACACTTGTTCCATCAATACACCATCCACGAGCACAAGCGGCAGGTCTGGAGGGAAATTGGTGTCTACTTGATGCGCACTCAGCCGACTCTCTAAACGTGTCAATGCGGCTCCTACAATCTCTTCGACCGGGTGCCACTCTTTTTGCAACTGCACTGCGCCTGATTCTAGCCTCGTCATGTCCAATAAATTTCGAACCAGCCGATCCAACCGATGCGCCTCATTGTAGATGGACTTCGCCAACTCATGACGCGCCGCGGGGCCAAGCTGGTTTTTCCCTTCAAGGAGACCGCTGGCAGCTCCGGTAATCGTCGCCAAGGGAGTCCGGAGGTCGTGCGACACTGAACTGAGGATGGCATTGCGCATTCGTTCTGTCTCAACCGAGACGTGCGCCTGCTGCGCTTCGTCGGCCAGACGGGCACGTTCCAAGGCAAGAGCTATCTGGTTAGCCAGGACTTCAAGAAGATGCAGTTGCTCCGTATCCAGGAAACGTGTCGCGAGGGTTGGACGAACCGCCAATACACCGATAGGACCTTTTGATCCGACCAATGGCAGGTACAACGCACTGGCACCCGGCAACGTATCGCTGCCCAGGCCCGCTCGCTCGCCATGCTCAAAGACCCATTGCGCCACTCCCGATTCATTTGGATTGAAGTCGAAGACCATGTGCTCTCCGCGTTGAAGAACCAGACGCTTATTGAGATCGGCCACAAAAATGGCCGCCTGGCTCTCGAACACCTCTCGGACGTGTTGCACAGCCAGTTGTGTAAGGGTGACAAGCCCACGATGGGTGGCCAGCTCGCGGCTCAAGGCATAGAGGACCGCCGTACGTCGTTCCTGATGACGAGCCAGGTCCGCCTGTTGCTTGGTACGGACGGCCAGTCCGCTGATCGTCAGCGCAACGACCAACATGACGGCAAACGTCAATAGATACTGAACGTCCGACACGGCAAAGGTGAGATAGGGAGGGACAAAGAAAAA
>JBDTPK010000706.1:0-2130 GCA_039932735.1 Nitrospirota bacterium | reverse complement strand
CTGCACCACACCGGGGCCGCTTCGTCAATTTTCAACTAAGCCGGGCACACTTTCGAAAAGTGTGCGATATTGACCAGACGCGGTGTGACTTTATTGTTAGGTTTCATATGCAAATGTCTGTCAGGATTTTAACGCCTTGAGTGCCGGGAATTGAGGCATCGATTAGAAAGGAATTTATGACACACGTCTTTGTAGCATCGAATAAGATGGCGCGTTTCCTCACTATAGTTGCTTGGGCCATTCTGTCGCAGTCGCCAAATGTGGCGTGGGCCGAGTGGTATGCCGACCTGTATGGAGGGGGAGCAATTACCATGCGACACAATGTTGGAAACGCGCTGCCCGGATTCTCGGCCACGGCGCATGATGTCAAGTTCGATACTTCAGCGACCGTAGGGGGACGAACCGGCGTGTGGTTTGATCGGCTCCCATGGCTGGGAGTCGGCATCGATGTCTTTCATTTTCAGCCGACCGTTGGAGGTGGGCAGACAGTCGAGGTGACGGGGCAAGGGCTCAACACTTTAGCGACCCTGCAGACGATCAATTTCTCAGTGATAGGAGTGGGCCTGGATGTCGTTCGCCTCCGTCTTCCCCTGTTCCAAAGTGAAAACTTTCCTCACGGGCGTCTGCAACCATACGTGACAGGTGGGCCCGCGTTCTTTCGGACACGGCTTAAAGACACTACCAATTTGGGCCCGCCGGCGAATCAAAGTACCACCGACACGTCGCTCGGTCTCAAAGTGGGCGCTGGCGTGTCGTATCAATTCACAGAGTTAATTGGCCTGTTCGGGGAGTATCGCTTTACGCACTTTCAGGCGCAACATGCACTCGAGGGTCCGGTGGTGCTCACGGAAACATTCAATACTCATCACATGATTGGAGGGTTGTCATTCAGATTTTGAATGCCTCAACACGCCCGTGCAGGTTCACGAGTTTGGCAGATTCAAGTTCAGGAGTATGCACGCGGTGCCAGTCTGACAACCGTACATGGTGGGTTAATTACTGCTAAGAGGTGAATTAGCGATTAATACTTATATACAGAACCGCAACCATTCATTCGTCCATGCCCGCCAGGAAAAGAACAACTGGCTTCACCCTTGTCGAACTATACATCGTGCTGGTTATTATCGGCTTGCTGGTCGGCGGGGTGCTCGCGGGGAAGACCCTCATACAGCAGGCGGAAATCCGTGCAGCAGCATCACAGCTTCAGCAGATGGAGACAGCTTACAGAACGTTCCAAACCAAATATGGGTGCATCATGGGCGACTGCTCGAATGCAACGGACTTTTTTGGATATAATTATATGGCATCTCCGGGCAGTCAATCCCAGTTTTAGTTGAAATTCCGACGCGGCTCCGATGTCGTGTTCATGCCACAGCGACTCCCTTCGACTTCTCCGTACTCCCGATCTCAGCCTGCAGGGCCCCGCCCAACAGCGGCAGGTGACGGTAGCCTTTGATCCGCCGCAAGCGCGGCTCGATGAGGACGAGCGCACTGGCCACCCCGCGGTGTTTCGCTATTGCAGAATATTCAACCCGGGCAAAGCCTGGAGCGCCGGTTTCGGTTCCGATCACGTGGGTGGAATTGTCAGTCGATCTACGGTCGAACCATTTTACCGTAGCAAATGTGGAAGAGCGGTTGAAGAGGCTGAAGGAGGATCCCTGGAGGGACTATTTTACGATCAAGCAGAAATTCACGCAGAAGATGACTGCCCTGCTGAGTGTCTCTTAAGTGAAGCGGGAACAAAAATGCCCGCCGACTAGGGGTTCCCCCAGTTGGTGCCCGCACACCTCCCATGCATACTGCGTATACGGGAACAGTTCACACTTATTTCTTATAGGGGGTTATTATGAAGCAAATCGTCGCGGGGTTAATTGGCTGTGTGTTTGCATTGACCGGTATGGTCGCTATCAGTGAGGCGGGCGAAATGAAGGGAGACATGGAAAAGGCAAAAGGAAATATGAAAGGACAGATGGAAGAGACAAAGGGGGAAATGAAGGCCTTGAAGGAAGAGGCGCAGGGCAACGATATGAAAGCCACGGGGGAGCGTGCAAAGGGAAACGTTAAGGGTGCTGTTGAGCGAGGAACGGGAAAAGTGAAAGAACTGAACGAGAAGATGAAAGATTAACTTCT
>JBDTPK010000705.1:0-2133 GCA_039932735.1 Nitrospirota bacterium | reverse complement strand
GCGGACGCGATTTGGATCAATTCCCATCAGCCGACAGCAAGTGGCGTCCGCAGCGACCGGATCGTCAGCAAACACGAGGCAGCCGAGGCGCCGCATCGGACCGTGCAACGGCCCGTTGCCTTCCATAGCCTCAATCCCATCGGCGATAACGAAGTGAATCGGGACGGACACCGCGAGTTCGACGATTGAATTGTCGATGCCCTGCCAGTGCAATATGTTCTTTGGCCAACCATAGATCGAGCCGGGCAAGATTCCGAAAGAGTTCTTGAGGCTCAACGTGACGCCTGCCCAATGATGAGTCTTGAGTTTTGGCATGGAGATCACGACGTCCGCGGACTGGACCGTCGTGGGTATCCAGATTTCTTCCAATTGAGTCAATCCAGTTCCGGGTACGACACGCGTGACTGAATCGAAGTTGAGATCCACGAACCTGGCGCGTTTGAGGATCTCAAGCTGCGCTCGCAGGCCGCTTTCGTCCAGTAATAGATCCGTGTCCCGAATGTTACCGGGGCCTTCGGCCACAATCACAGAGGCTGCACCGAGCCTATAGAGCGCGTCGATGACCGATGCAATCAACATCGGATGTGTGTTGATGGGGGCAGCCGGCGAATACTCTACGAGATTCGGCTTCAGAAGCACGCGTTTTCCGTGAACAGATGGTCTCACCAGTTGGAGGCCTTGCTCGACGACCTGTGGTGCGCGTTCGTAGCGGTCACAGCGGAGAACTGCGACATGGGAAAGTCGCGGCCTGCGGTGCGGGACGTGAGACGCTTTCGACTGACGGATGACCAGAGCGGTCGTCGCCGCCAGCGCCGCCCCGCCCAGTAGCGAACGACGATTCATCAAGGGGCCTCCTGAAATAGGTATGGCGGGTCTTCCAGTGCGAGTGCCGCGAGCGCGAGGACCCGCTGAGACAGCGCATCAGACCTTGCTGCGGCGCAGCATTCGAGTTGGCGTCTCAGATGACCTGCGTCTCGATGACCATTGGCCGAAAGCGCCATTACCCCCCAAGCCAGAGAGTATGGAGAAGAAGATCCTTCGAGGCGAGTGGCAAGGTAGTTCAGCGATCTGTTCAACAGAATCTCGTAAGCCGGGCCACAGCCGCCCAATGCGAGGACCGCCATCGCGGTGAAGTCGGGATGTGGATCTAGATTGACCCCGAAGACAACCGAATTGCCGGCGTTCCATCCGCCTTGAGGACATGCCCGATCCAGCAGCATGGCGGCCGCAGACGCGGTGCGCGACGACTCCCGATGCCATGCCCGAAACGCCAAGAGGGAAAGCGCGGTGGGAGCGACCCAACTCACGGTACCAGGAACCCACGGCCACCCAGATTTCGACGGATCGAATCGGACTTGTTTATCAAACAGACGGAACTTCCACTGCCAGAGCCAATGAGACTCAAGGCCCCGCAGTTCCGATAGCCATTCGAATCCGCGCCCGGCCGCATGTCTGACTGACGCTGTCTGAAACGGTCGAATTGCCAAAAGCGCCAGCGCGGTGTGAAAAGCGCTCAGCGGCTCAATGTTGGGAAGGGCCGACCAAGCGCCGGAGCGATGTTGCGTCCCGAGCAATGCGTGAGGGTCCGCTCCGGAATTCCTTAGCGCCAGGAGACTCAACGCCGTATCTTCGATCCCGTGGCCCGAAGTCGTGGCCAGCCGTTGTAGTATCTGGCTGCGAATCGTCACACAGGATTCTACGCTCATCCAGGTCCAAATGACGCCAGTTCTCAGTAAAGCTCCGTGTGATGTCCTCGCCGTCTCACGTTCGCGGGATGACACCCGCCGTACAGGGCACAATTATCTGCGGGATGTCGAGATGGTCTCAAGTTTGTGGGATGTCATTCGTGTTCAGGATCAAGTTCGTGTGGGATGTCAGCACGTCTCACGGTTGCGGGATGACCGGCAGTGTCGCATTGGTGTGGGATGTCTCGCGTGTTCAGCATAGAGTCCTTGCGGGATGTCACAGGCGTCTCACATCCGTGGGATGTCCGCGCACTACGCCTTTCTATTGGCCATTGCGCGGCCAGGAACTTCGATGGCGCGAGGATTCCCTGTCGATAGGAAGTGGGAAGCTCAGTTTGACTCTGACGGATCACGCCGTATCCTTCTCTCAAATGTTCGCAACACCGCA
>JBDTPK010000704.1:0-2135 GCA_039932735.1 Nitrospirota bacterium | reverse complement strand
CATCGTTGAGTCTGCACGAGCCCATGATCCGGATCAGGATATCGTCGAAGTTCCCGAAGTGACAGTCATCGGTGAAAAACCTGTCGCGGCTTCATCCCAACAGTTCATCCCGGACAAAGAAATTCTTCTCCAGCCTCAGGGCAGGCCAGCGCAGGTACTGCGTCTGATTCCCGGTTTTCTTGCCGTCGAACATTCAGGCGGGGCAGGCAAGGCCGATCAATATTTTCTGCGTGGCTTCGATGCCGATCACGGCACCGACGTCGCGTTCTTCACAGACGGGATGCCGATCAATTTTCGTACCCATGCGCATGGGCAAGGATATGCCGACCTGAATTTCATTATTCCGGAAACCATCCAGGGACTGGATGTCTCCAAAGGGGCCTATCTTCCTGAATATGGCGACTTCGCCACAGCGGGGGCGGTGAATTTCAAGACACGACAGGTGGTTGAGGAAGGATTCGTCCAGGCGACCGGCGGTCAGTTCGATACGCAACGGTATCTGCTGATGTTCTCGCCGACCAAGGACAAAGTCCGTACGTTGTTTGCCGCTGAGGGTTATTACACGAACGGTCCGTATGAGCATGACAACCGCTATTTTCGGGGAAATTTGTTTGGGAAAATGACGACCAATCTGACAAGTCGTGATGAATTAAGTGTGACCGGCACATTTCAGAAGTCGCAGTGGAATGCCTCAGGGGAGATTCCGTTTCGCGCCGTCACTGATGGTACGATTGATCGATTCGGCGCTATCGATCCTTCTGAGGGGGGCAATACGCTTCGTAGCACCGCCCGGTTGAATTATCACTACGATACACCATCGGGCGGTCAGTTCTTTGCCAACGCATATGGGCAGTATTATCGGCTGGATCTTTTCACGAACTTTACGTTCTTTCTCAATGATCCTGTCAATGGCGACGGGATTCAGCAATCCGATCGACGGGTCATGTATGGCGGCGATCTCGGATACAAACAACGTGGAGAAGTGCTGGGTGTGCCGAGCATTGGGACGATCGGGTTTCAAACCAGAGTGGACAATATCCACGCTCGGTTGGGGACACAAACGACCAGAACGCCGACCGGAGCCACCACGGACAGCGATATTCTCGAGGCGTCCTATGCGCCATTCGTGAAAGCGGAGGTGCAGCCGACGTCGTGGATGAGGCTCGCGGGCGGGTTGCGTGCCGAAACCTTCACCTTCGACGTGCATAATCGCTGCGCAGACTGTGCAGAACAACCTGCCGGTCGGACGACCTCTAGCATCGTCCTGCCAAAGATGAATCTCATTCTGGGTCCCTGGGCCGGCACTGAATTCTTTGCGAACTACGGCGAAGGTTATCATAGCAACGACGCACGATCGGCCGTCGCACCAGGGTCTTCACCGCTTGCGCGAGCCCAGAGCTATGAAGTCGGTGTGCGGTCGAAGCCCTGGGGGCCAGAGGGTTTGGAGTTGATTGCTACGCTATGGCGATTGGATCTCAAGTCAGAGCTCGTCTTTGTGGGAGACGAAGGAACGACGGAAATTCGTGGCGAAAGCAGACGGGAGGGTGTGGAGGTGGCCGCGCGTGGACAGGTCTCGGGGCCACTATATTTCAACGGCAGCGTGACCTACACCAAGGCGGAGTTTCGTAATGGAGACGCAATTCCTCTCGCCCCTGAAGTGACGGCCTATGGCGCATTACTCTTGAAATGGCCGGAAGGACTTGCATCACAACTGCAAGCGACCTATCTTGGCGTACGCCCACTCGCAGAGGACCGGAGCGTCAAATCGCCATCCTGGGTTGAAGTCGACCTCACGGAACGCTATCAACTGCCGATCAAGTTGTCCTATGGACGGCTAGAAGCGTTCTTTTTCATTAAAAATGTGCTCGATACGCACTGGGAACAGGCCATATTTGCATTCGAATCGCGACTGAGAAACGAGGCGGCGCCGGTCAACGACATCCACTTCGTGCCGGGGAATCCGCGGACGTTCTTGGGCGGCGTGGCATGGTACTTTTGATCCTCGATCCATGCGCCATAATTATGCAGATGATCAAATAGCGCCAGATCTTCGCATCTGCTTCGAACTTGGCCACTGTTCTCTAGGAGCGAGGTAAATGTCTATGACTTGGATATCGCAGTTTATTGATCACCAC
>JBDTPK010000703.1:0-2135 GCA_039932735.1 Nitrospirota bacterium | reverse complement strand
AAGAACGATACGACCATCGGTCCCCAGGACTTCCGGGATCAGGCGGCAGTCATGTTCCCAGTCAGCACGGCTGGAGCGCCACCTTTTCAGTGCATGGGTCAGTCAGGCGGCACCACCAATATTTGGCGGTGGAACGCCGAGTGGCAGAAGGATATGGGCAAAGATAGTGCGGGTATCTGGGACGTGGACGACCAATACCCCGGCATCTTCTGGGACTATTATTTCGAAGAGCCGGCAGGCGGCGTGACCTATCCTGACCGGATCGGCCGAAGCCTCGGGCCCTTCAATCCTGGCATCTGGTCAGGCAACATCATGTCCGATCCAACATTGCGCGTGAGCTCGGTTGAGGATTTGAACGCTAATGGCTTCAGCACCCTTACGACGCAAGCGCATCAGGATGTCATTGGAAACGGCGTGTGGGAACCTTCTGGTTCTATCAAAGGCGGTGGGTACTCCGGTCCAACCTGGCGCGTAGTAGTGAAGCGCACATTGGAAACAGGCGATGCCAACGATACCCAGTTCAAGGCAGGCATGTCCGTGCCTATCGCTTTTGCGGTATGGGATGGGAACAACGTCGAGCGTAACGGCATGAAGGCGCTTTCCACCTGGTTTACCCTGAAGCTGTAGTCGGGGAATCGGTCCCTGGAAAGACCTGCTCTTGCCTCTAGGGGTATGAGTGAGCGTGTAATTAGAAACCCCAGTCCGGTATCAAGCCGGGCTGGGGTTTTTCATTTGAGAATGTTCAACATTCAACGTTGAGCATTACGATCTGGTGTGAGGCGCGCGCAGATTCGACATGGTCTGGACTGGCGCGCCTGACTATTTCTGCGCGCGGAGTCCCTGCACCACTTTCTTCTCAACGGTGGCCCGGTGAGCAAAGGTCTCTATTGGCGTCACCTGCCACTGCATGATGCCCCAAGCCGGAAGCGCACGCACGAGTGCGGTCACCTCATCTTTCGACGTGCCTTCAACCACGAAGGCCCCGGTGAGAGTGCCGGCGACGATACCCCCTCCACGGATCTTGCCATCTTTCCCCAAACTATCGAGGGTTGGAATGAGGAGTTTATCAAGCTGCTCGATTGCCTCCTCGCGGCTCGTCGAAGCTCCGGCTTGGGTCGCTTCAAATTCCACAAGATAAAGCGTCCCCATAGCCGTGGCACTATTCTCAGCAGCACGACGCACAACGTCTCGCCGCGCACCACCTTCACCGATGGCCGATACCAAAGGCAGTACGCTGGCGACGACTGTTATAAGCACGCCGGTCAGCACGAGGGCTGTTGATTTTCCGAGTCCTGTCATAGATGTTACTCCTTTCCTCACATGAAGGCGGAATCGAGCTTGTTACTCAAAGTGCCAGGGTATAGGTATATGGAAGTCCTATGGAAAAGACAAGATGGAGTGGGGTGGGAGGTGAAGAAAGTAAGTGCCTCGAGGGTTGCATTTGCCCAAGACCGGAGTGTATAAAAAAGGTCTGAATTTATTGAGTATTCATCTTATTTTCTCCCAAGTTGGTGGTGAATCGGCATGAATGTTTCACTGCTCTTTCCTCCAACGTGGCATCCATCACAGCCGTATCTGAGCCTTCCCTCGTTGACGGGATTTCTAGCGCAAGGAGGCGTCACCGACGTATCCCAGCGCGATCTTGGTATCGAACTCTTAGATAAAGTGGTCACCTATTCCTATGGGACCACGCTCTATCAGGAGTTGGTCGATAAACATCGGACGCTTGAGCGGGAACGAACCGGAGACACTGGAGCGGGAAGTGCCGAGCATTTGGCGAGAGTGGTGGAGTCACTGGACCGTTTCCCCTATCTCATTGATCGGATTGAGCCAGCCAAGGAGACTCTTCGTGGGGAGGGCTTCTATGATCTCGAGTCCTATAAAGAAAGCCTGTTTCTCATCGATAAATGGTTGGAGGTGCTCTCCACACCATATTTCCCGACTCGACTGACGGTCGTCGACAATCAGTTCGGTAGCTGTTCCATTTATTCATCCAAAGATTTGATGAAGATCATCAGGGATGAGACTCAGAACCCCTACATTCGGCTCTTTCGCGAGCATTTCGTGCAGTCGATTGTCGGTGACCAGCCGGATTTGATCGGCGTGTCGATTACGGCGACCTCGCAGATTATCCC
>JBDTPK010000702.1:0-2141 GCA_039932735.1 Nitrospirota bacterium | reverse complement strand
AGTTCCGGAGAGTCTGTGATGCCGATCGTTTTGATTTGGAGCGGGTTGTTCATGTTCCGCCATGACTCAGCCGATGGAAGGAGGAGGTCGACGACCGAAGAATCCCTCTCCCTAAGGTCCGCAGCGTGGGCTTTCCGCAAGGTAGGCTATACCAATGTCTCTGTCAAGTCGTCGCATTATTCTCCGTAAATATCCGACAGTCGGTCCTCCTGGGCTGATAGCGCGGTGAGCGGAGGTCGCATGGGCACCAATCCCAAGTGCGGCCGGTGGTCATGATCCCGGTCGAGAAACGTGTGCACCTCCGGAATCAAGGGTGGCAGATCCGCGACGCGATAGGTTCCCCAGCCTCAGCATTCCTTCCGCAGCGTCCGGTTGAAGCGTTCAATATAGGCTTGCTCGTTCGTCTTGTACGGTCGGGCAATGCGATGCCTATCACAATAGGCGCGGGCCTGTTGGGCAAAGGAGCCCTTGAACTCCGGCCCCCCGTCAGTTTGTAGCACGGCGACCCGTCCCGTAAAGCGGTGGGCCATGGCGGTGTGCAAAAAGGCCGCGCCATCCTCACTGGTTCGGGCGGGCCGCAGTATGACCTCGGCCTCCGTGGTGTCGATATCGATTCCCGTGAAGGCAACCACGCGGCCAACGGCCACCGTATTCATTTGCATGACGACTCGAGGACCGGAGGCGGTTGGCACGGCCCCTCGGTTCTGATTCTTGCGCCACGTCGAGCGAATCACGTATTTCTCCGCCAGAATCTCGTAGATCTTGGGCACGGAGAGCCGGATCTGATGTTCCCGCTCTAGAAAATAGGCGAGCTTCTGGCCACAACACTCGTGCTCACGGATGCGCAGCGCCCAGATGAGTCGCTTGATCGTCGCCGGGACCAGACGCGCTCGTCGGGGCCCCTTCTTGGCCTGGGCATGCCGCGCGAGAAATCCGGACAGCCCGTCAGTCGCAATCCCCTTGAGCCAGAGTCCGATGGTCTCTCGATGTCGGCCCAGATGCGTTGCAATCGTCGTATGACTTAGGCCTTGCGTGGCGAGCTCATAGGCCAGCGTGATTTGGGTAAGTGTCTGCATGTCTCTAGATTACAATGGACTGTCGGATATTTACGGCAACATTGCGGTCGTGGGTACACCGTGTAGCGAGCCCATCATCTGTCCGGTTTTTGTCGCACGTGATCTGTCCGGTTGCGGGTGGTCCCTCAAGGAGCGCCACGATGACACAGGCACGGGTCCTACAGGAGGTGAGACAGATGCGGTTTGAGGAGCTGTCCGCGCGGCGACCACGGCGGGATGTGACGATGGCGGAAGCGGCCGAGATGTTGGGTGTGACCGAACGAACATTTCGCCGCTGGAGTGGGCGGTCTCACGCGGAGGGGGCCGAGGGGTTGCAGGCTCGGCGGATTGGCCGGCTCTCGGCCCGCGCGGTGCCGGTCGATGAGGCGCTGTGGAGGGGGCGGCGGCCAATCGGTACCTGCCCGAGCCGTTCCTCCCCCCGCCTAACGCGCGGTGTATGGTGCGAGCGACGGAACCGGGCACCGCCTTCATCCCGTGGGTCGGCGCGTCCCTCGCCGATGTGCGGTGGGGGCACGACGAGCGGGTCGTGGCCAAGTACAACATCGTGCACGATCAGGGCCTACGCCTGCAGAGCCCGCAGGACCCGCACCGGGTTCATGAGGTGACGGTCACCGTGCGGGTGCCTGAGTAGCCAGATGGGACCCTGGCCGTGTTCCATGGGCCTCGGGGTCTGGCGCGCTCCCACGCGGATGGCTGGCTGATCGAGACCGAGGCGGAGTTACGCCGATGGAAGGACCCGACCCCTCGATCACGCGCCCGCCCCGGTGGGCGCACCAGTTTCGGCGCGCGGCTGAAAGAGTCGACAGGAAGCATCGGACAGATCATGCGCCACATATACCGGATGAGTGAACTTGCCATCTACAGTCGTGGGTACACCGGTCGTGCAGGGGCCTGAATACTGCTCGGTATCGTAGAAATTGAAAAATGAAAAGACCCTGTGCTACTGTATGCGGTCGAACCCTCATCGTTGATGATCTGGTCCCATCGTCTAGCCTGGCCTAGGACGGAGCCCTCTCAAGGCTTAAACACGGGTTCAAATCCCGTTGGGACCACCAACACCATGTG
>JBDTPK010000701.1:0-2146 GCA_039932735.1 Nitrospirota bacterium | reverse complement strand
CCGAACATCCTCGATCAACTGGAAGACCACCACGCCGTCGATCTGATCCTCTGCGGACATAGCCACGGTGGTCAGTGGCGCATACCAGGCGTGCCGACGTTCTGGCTTCCGTCAGGCTGCAATGGCCGGGTCGAAGGACGTCACGGAAGGCCTGGCCGCCAGCTGTATATCAATCGTGGGCTTGGATGGTCGTTCCTTCCCCTACGATGGAATTGCACACCGGAAATCGCCTGCATTGAATGGGTAGATGAAGAGGTGTACCCCACAAGACTCCAGACTATTTAATCCGCTCCAACGCCTCCCTCGATCGACTTCTGACGGTTTGGTCCCAATCCCCTTCCATGACCGTCGTTAGTTTCTCCTTCGCCTCACTGGCACGCAACCGACCCAATCCCAACGCCGCGCAGGAACGGACATAGGCGTGGTCATCTTCCAGGGCCTTCAGCAAAAGAGGGATCACGCTTCTATCGTTGAGGACGCCCAGGTGGCTGGCTGCCATCCCGCGAATTCGATGCTGCTTGTCGCCCAGCGCCTGCTGCAACGTCGTGGCAAAGAGGTCTCGCAACGCAGGTGTCACGGGTTCCAACCCTTCGGCCCGATACCCATTGATTTCCATCAGCGCAAAGGCGATCTCTCGCTTCTTCTCCTGTGCCGTGGCTCGTTCAAACGCGGCCAATAACTTCGCACGTTCACGCCGCTGTGCTCTGCGCCGGATGAAAATCCGAACCAGTAGGAATAGTCCAGCCGCAACCACCAACCCCGCGAATGCCACGGGTATGGCTTCATCAATTACATAGTCCTGGGAATCGAACGACAGACGCTTCCACACCCAGACGCCGGCAATCACAACGCCTACGAGAGTCGCGATGGCAGCCAGATTGGTCTTGCCTGATCCTGGACGAGTACTCATGGGGTCAGCATCATAGCAGGATAGTGAAGGGAGCAGCCAGGGTGGCGTGAGCGGGAACGACATCCCCGTGGTACCGTTCCCCCGAAGCGCGCACGATCGGAAGGTGCCCGTTCGGCAGGCGCAGTTGGACCACTACGGGTGCCATTCCCAGAGAGATGAACGAGCGAGCTTGGAGGGAGCAATGAGGACCCCTATAGAAACGTGGTCGCTCAATGCGCGCTGTAACGGTCAGCCTCTGCCACTCCCTTAAAGAAAGGTATAGGGAGATGCTCTCCCGGGCTCCTGGCAGGTCTCGGTGTGCAGTGGGAGGATGAGTGGAACGTTATGCGCAATCGAGGATCAAGATTGTATAAAATGGAACACCTGGAAATTATTGTGATTGCGCAAGCTTCTGACAGTCTGCTAAGGTAATTCGATCGAGATTATCCGCAATTATCTTCGGACGGAAACATCACATGGCATGGGACCCTAAAGATCCTTGGAGTAGGAAGAGCGACCCGCTTGAGGAGGTTCTCAGGCAGGCCCAATCTCAATTCAAAAATGTGCTGCCCTCATTCAAGAATCTGATGCCCTCCAGCGGTTTCAGAAATGTCGCCTTGGCAGGGCTACTCGTCTTTGTTGCCTGGAATAGCGCCTTTATCGTCGCCCCGGATGAGGAGGGTGTCGTCAAGCGATTCGGCACCCCTGTCCGGACCGTGGGACCAGGCCCCCATGTAAAAATCCCCTTCGTCGAAACCGTCCTCCAGCCGAAAGTCGAAAAACTCCACCGTATCGAGGTGGGTTTCCGCACAGATCGGCAAGGCCGCCAACAGATGATAGCGCAAGAAGCCCTGATGCTCACCGGCGACATGAACATCCTCGCCATCGAATTCATCGTGCAATACAAGATTAAAGGATCTGCGAACTACCTCTTTAACGTCGCACAAATCGATGAGACGATTGGTAAAGCTGCCGAGGCCTCCATGCGAGAAGTGGTTGGTAAAGGCAAGATCGACGAGGCGTTGACGACCGGCAAAGCCCAAATCCAGCAGGACACCCAGATACTGCTGCAGTCCCTTATCGACCAGTATCATGGCGGCGTCCAGATCGCGGCCATCCAGCTCCAGGACGTCAGTCCTCCCGAGGCTGTGGCGGCTGCCTTCAAGGATGTGACGAATGCGAAGGAAGATCGAGAGAAACTGATCAACCAGTCTCAGAGCTATCGCAACGACATTCTCCCCAAAGCCCAAGGCGAAG
>JBDTPK010000700.1:0-2146 GCA_039932735.1 Nitrospirota bacterium | reverse complement strand
GCGGCAAGATGCCTAAGAATCCCGAACGGATTGTGCTGAAGATCCACGGCATGGATTGCGCTGAAGAGGTTGCCATCCTAAAGCGGGAAGTTGGCCCGAAGGTCGGCGGCGAACAGTTCCTATCCTTCGACATTCTGAATGCTGTCATGACGGTGCTTCCCGGCGGCTCCACATCTTCAACAGCAGAGATTGCCGCAGTTGTGAATCGGACAGGAATGCGGGCAGAACCCGTTCGGGAGAAATCTATTCATGACCGGGACAGAGGGAGTTGGTGGACCCGCCACGGCCGTCTTGCACTAACGATTACCAGTGCGGTTCTGACTGGTATCGCATTCGTTACGCACCTCGGGCTAGCGAATTCTGTTTCTGAGGTCCTTGGGTCCGAAGGCATGGGCAATATCCACACAGTTCCGTTGCCGGTTCGACTCCTCTATTTGTTCGCTGTGATCGCCGGGGTCTATTACGTCATCCCGAAAGCTTGGTTCGCGTTGCGCCGCGCCCGCCCTGATATGAACCTTCTGATGACGATTGCGGTTTGTGGCGCGATGGCAATCGGCGAATGGTTCGAAGCGGCGACTGTGGCATTCCTGTTTTCTCTGTCGCTGACTCTAGAGTCTTGGAGCGTCGGGCGAGCGCGTAGAGCCATCGAGAAGCTCCTGGACCTTGCGCCCACTGTGGTCCGCACGCTCGAGAATGGTCAAACAAAGGATGTGACTCCCGAAACAGTGGGCGTAGGAACCATCTTCCTGGTCAGACCGGGCGAAAGAATTCCTCTTGACGGCGAGGTGGCTCGCGGCATGAGCGACGTGAACCAGGCGCCTATAACTGGCGAGAGCGTCGCAGTCACAAAAGAGCCCGGATCGGTCGTGTTTGCTGGTACGGTGAACGGGGCGGGAGCCTTGGAGGTCCGATCCACGAAGGAGAGTGGAGACACAACGCTAGCGCACATCATTCGGCTGGTGGGTGAGGCACAACAGAATCGTGCTCCGTCCGAGCAGTGGGTCGATCAGTTCGCACGCTACTACACGCCTGCCGTCATGGCGTTGGCGATCGCCGTTCTCCTCGTGCCTCCGTTTCTATTTCACCAACCGTTTGCGCCTTGGGTGTACCAAGCCCTGGTGCTTCTCGTTATCGCCTGTCCTTGCGCTCTGGTGATCTCGACTCCCGTGAGCGTGGTTGCCGCGCTGGCCGCAGCCGCCCGAAACGGAGTTCTAGTGAAGGGCGGGGTTCATATGGAGGCCATCGGGCACATCATCGCCATCGCCATGGATAAGACAGGAACTCTGACGGAGGGGCGGCCATCGGTGGTTCAGGTGATGGGGATGAATGGCCACACGGAGACAGAACTGCTGGCGCGAGCGGCGGCAATGGAAGGTCACAGTGACCACCCTCTCGCAAGAGCTATTCTTGCGTACGCCAAGGAACGCGGTATACAGTTCGCGCAAGCTGAAGAGTTCCGCATCCTGCCAGGGAAAGGCGCAACGGCGCGTCTCGACGGCCGCCAGTTTTGGCTCGGGTCGCATCGATTCCTGGAAGAGCGAGGCCAGGAAACCCCGGAAGTCCACCAAGAGCTTGATCTGCTCGCCAAAACGGGCAGAACAGTGGTCGTCATCGGCAATGAAACTCACGTCTGCGGGTTTATCGCGCTGGCCGACCGGATCAGGCCCGAATCAAACCAAACGATTAAAGAGCTTCGAGCCGCCGGCATCAAACATGTTGTGATGCTGACCGGGGACAACGAGGGGACCGCACGCGCGATTGCGGTTGAAGCCGGAGTGACCGAGGTTCAGTCGGAACTCTTGCCAGAAGACAAGGTGAGCGCTGTCGAAAAGCTGGTCGGGCAATACGGATCGGTGGCCATGATCGGCGATGGCATCAACGACGCGCCCGCCATGGGCCGCGCCACGATCGGCATCGCGATGGGCGCGGCGGGCAGTGACACTGCAATTGAGGCAGCGGATATCGCCTTGATGGCGGACGACCTTTCAAAACTACCCTGGCTGTTAAAACACTCACGCCGTATGCTATCGATCATCCGCACCAACATCGTTATATCTTTGGCGGTAAAGGCAGTATTTGTAGCCTTGACCTTTTCAGGCCACGCCTCGCTGTGGACAGCGATCGCGGCAGACATGGGCGTTTCTCT
>JBDTPK010000699.1:0-2147 GCA_039932735.1 Nitrospirota bacterium | reverse complement strand
TCCTGAGCGCTTCCGAAGCATTCGCCGATCCATGGCGACGTCGAGCCTTCATCGAGCGGGCTTGTCTCTAGGCTTCAGACCTAGAGGCACATGAACCTTGAGACGAACGCCATGCTGATTCAACGCCGGGATACCAAACCCCTCCCCACCTGCGCTCTCGATCACGCACATTCTCCGTCGGAATACTCGCAACAGGCAGCCCTTAATCTCATTTGCCGAGACTCAATGCCATCGGTGAGACTTCAGGTTGCGTTTCTCTCACCCGAAATCTACAATGCGAAAAAGGCTTGCTATGATGCTTAAAACATCTCGATCATTTCCCTCAGAACTTCAATCCCTGGTCATGGCAGGGTATGCACGACTCGGCGCATCCCGCGCGGTCGAGTCGCTGTGGGCTCAAGACTATCGACTCTGGAAACACGATCCCACCGACATCACCAACCGCCTCGGCTGGCTGACCATCATCGAGTACATGAACGATCGGACCGAGGAGTTGCGGCCCTTTGCCACGTTGGCCAAAACGCGCGGCATCCGCGACGTGGTGCTGCTCGGGATGGGAGGCAGCAGCTTGGGACCGGAGGTATTTCGCCAGACATTTGGATCACGCAAGGGACTTCCACGCGTGTGGGTTCTCGATTCCACCGGCCCAGGCTGGGTTCAACAGGTCACGCGTTCGATCGACCTGACTCGAAGTCTGTTCATCCCCGCCAGCAAGTCCGGAATATTTTTACAACTCGTCGATAAAATGAGTCCCGATCTCCGTATCCCTGGAAAACCCTTCACCTTTCGCACCCTCGCGCAGGCCCAAGCCATCGGCGATATACAGGCACTCCATGCCAATGAACAACAGGCCATCGTCTTGCCACTGGGCAACAATCCCATCGCGACGATTCAAGCGTTAACAAAGTCACTCGCTTCTCGCACGCCGGTTCGCCGGCCAACGAGGCCGCGCACCAAGCACGGGCGCACTTGCAAGAAGTAAAATGCCCGTCGATCCCGACATCCGCATCCATCACGACAGCCGAGCCGCGGCGACTGAAGCAGCAGCCTTCATACTGGAAGTGGGCAAAGAGGCCGTCCGCGCACAGGGTCGATTCCTCATGGCGCTCTCAGGCGGCACGACACCGGAAACCCTCTATCGGACACTGGCCTCTCCATCCTTCGCCGATCATTTCGATTGGTCCAGGGCCACATTTTTTTTCAGCGATGAACGTTGCGTCCCCCCGAATGACCCGCGGAGCAACTACGCCTTGGCCGACAACACCCTCTTCACCCCTCTGAACATTGCGCCCTCGCAGGTCTATCGTATGGCAGGAGAATCCTCTGACCCAAAGGCGGCGGCCCATCAGTATGAACAGCAATTGCGTCTCGCGACACACACCTCACCATCGGCTCAGCCAACTCTTGACCTCATCCTCTTAGGGCTAGGAGAAGATGGGCATACGGCCTCTCTGTTTCCTGGGGCACCAATATTACGGGACCATCAACGCATGATTGCGGCAACACACTCTCCGAAAGATCCACCCAACAGACTGACCATGACCCTAGCTGCGATCAACAGGGCGAGTATGATACTGTTTCTCGCAACAGGAGCCGGCAAAGCAGGAATCGTGAGAGCCATCCTCGACCCGAAGACCGAGACAGAACGACAGCTTCCAGCATCGCTGGTCAAGCCAGAGGAGGGCCGCCTGATCTGGTTCCTCGACCAAGCTGCGGCATCCGAGCTTCCGATACATCAACGGCGAATGAGCACATGAGGGCAGGATGATTGTTGCTGGAGATATCGGAGGCACGAAAACTCATATAGCCCTCTTCGACTGGAAGAAGGACCGGGTCGATCCTGTCAGGCTAGAGACATTCCACAGTGCCGATTACACGTCGCTTGAGGACATGCTCAAGGAATTTCTCGTCCCCCCCACGCCTCCAACGCCTAGAGACGAATTCGATAACGAGGAAAGGAATGCGGCAGAATCGGAACCGGAACGCCCAGCGGAGAAACCCCAGAACATCGACGCGGCCTGCTTTGGCATCGCCGGCCCCGTCATTCAGAACCGTTGCCAAACAACCAACCTCCCCTGGGTGATCGATGGCGCAACCCTGGCGAAACAGTTCAACATACCGAGCGTTCGGCTGCTCAACGATCTCGA
>JBDTPK010000698.1:0-2149 GCA_039932735.1 Nitrospirota bacterium | reverse complement strand
AATTGGTTGGAGCTGAAAAGTATCCATACTTGAGATTTTTCGACAAGCCAGATTTAGAGAAATTCGTGACGGAATGGGAAAGCCGCGTGAATGCTGAAAAGCGCTAATATGTTATTTGCGATTGCCTCTTCACTGTCTTCTTCAATCTTCTTTAATCATCCTGCTTCGAAGAAAACGAGGGCAGTTTTAGGAGGCCTCGGAATAAAAGACACGTGAGTTAATGCCATCTTCCTGCTACTCGAACTCACCGGACTCCGATAGCCAAGAACCTGATACAATCGTTTGGCGCTGACGCTTGTGGCTATAATCAATTTAGATGCCGATGCCGTCGAGTACTACGGTTCATCGACCAGGCTCCGTTGATGAACAAATAGGTTCTCCCCAACCCAACCCATCATTGATCACTCATTACCTGCAGGCTCCTCGCCTTATGTCTAACAGCTTGTTCTCCCCTCCAAAGTCCATCTAGAATGAGTCAAGCATTCAACTATGACAGCACCCACTCTCATTCTGCCTGAACGTTCCCACGCCGTTGCTTCGGACCTTCGTGTCGCCCTAGGCGGCGAGAAAGTCAAAGACGACTACTCGACGCTCACGGCCTATGCGGTGGATGCGAGCATCTATCGGATGACGCCGAAGGCCGTTGTGCTGGTAGAGTCCGAAGAGGACATTGCCGCCACGGTGACGTACGCCGTGCAGCGGGGCATTCCACTGACGCCGCGTGCTGCCGGGACGAATCTGACCGGCTCGGCAATCGGGTCCGGGATTATCCTGGACGTCTCGCGGCTGAATCGAGTGCTGGAATTAAATCGCAAAGAGCGCTGGGCTCGGGTGCAGCCGGGAATTGTGCTTGCGGAACTCAACAAGCAGCTGGCGCGCGACGGTTTGTTATTCGGGCCTGATCCCTCCAGCGGCGATATGTGCAAACTCGGCGGGATGTTGGCGAACAACTCTTCCGGTCCCCATACGCTGCGGTATGGCGCCGTCAAAGATAATGTAGACGCGCTCCGCGTCTGCCTGCAATCCGGCGAGTGGCTGGATGCCAAGGCCTATAGGCTCGACGATCCGAACAGCGCCGCTCTGCTGAAGGCATACAGACCACTCCACGATTTACGGTCGCTGCTACAAGACAATGCCACGCTGATTGCGCAGAAGCGTCCGACAGTGAGCAAAAATAGCTGCGGTTACAACCTCTTCGGGCTTGTTGATGGGCTTACGCAAGGCTGTTTTGATCTTCCCAAACTCTTCGTCGGCAGTGAGGGCACGCTTGGGCTCTTCAGTGAAGCCACCATCAAGCTAGTTGAGAAACCCCTCGCAACTCTTACAGCGCTCATCCACTTTCATCGTTTGGAAGATGTAGGTGATGCGGTGCCGCAGTTGCTGGAATTGAGCCCGAGTGCGTTGGAAGTGATGGATGCCAACACGCTCAATCTGATCGGACGGGCGAAGCATGGCATTCCGGCAGATGCGGCTGCCACCCTACTGGTGGAGTTGGATGCTGGCGGCGCACGAACCGACCTTCGCGCGCAGGGCGAGCGCATGACGGAGATCTGCCGCCGTTATCGCCTCACGTCCGACCCCGTGATCGCCTTCGATCCTGAGCAACGGGAGCAATTATGGAAGGCCCGCAAGGCTCTTTATCCCACGCTGTACCGATTCGACCCAAAAAAGAAGCCCATCAACTTCGTCGACGATGTGGTCGTGCCGGCTGAACGGATCAGTGAGCTCATCCGCTATCTGGAAGAGTTCTTCGCTGGGCAGCGCGTGCCGGTCGCGATTTTTGGTCATATCGGAAACGGGAACGCCCACATCATTCCCTTGCTCGACGTGAACGACCAGAGCGATTTTAAAAAAATGGTGCACGGCTATCACGAGATTCATGAGACGGTCTTGACTCGCTTCGGCGGTTCGATCTGTGGGGAGCATGGGGACGGGCGAGTACGCGCTGAATATGTGAAGACGATGTTCGGTCCGGAACTCTACGGCCTGTTTGTGCGTCTGAAACAGAGCTTTGATCCCTCCGGGGTCCTCAACCCCGGCATCAAGATCAGCGACCGGCCCTTTACGGATCATATCGACTATGAGCGCTTGTCAAAACCCTGCGCGACCTGCGCCAAGTGTAACGCGGTCTGTCCGGTCTACGATGTGT
>JBDTPK010000697.1:0-2155 GCA_039932735.1 Nitrospirota bacterium | reverse complement strand
CGCACTCATCACTGGGCTACCGACCACCTGCACCACAGACTTCCAGCCCGTTCCCGGTCCCTCTAGATCAGGCAGCACCGATGCAATAGTCTCTCTATGCCGCTGGTACAAAATATCCGTCAGGCCAGTGGCGGTGCGTGCCAGTCTTTGAGGGTCTGATGCTTTGCTACGAAGTTCACTTTTACCGACATGACGGAACTCTTGGCATTCGGGTGCTGACTGCGGCCGCGACGGAAGACGACGCACTATTCACTCTGCGCAAGATGCACTGCGCCGAATTTTCCGCGCCAAAGGTCTTCCGGGGATTAAACCGGCCAAACGCCGGCTCGCCTGCACTAATCCTAAAATTGGTCGACCATTCTGAAGCGGCGACTTTGAATTTCGAGGCGGTCGCTGAATGCCAAGCGGCTGTCAAAGGCGACGAAGGAAAGCTAGCAGCACTTTACCGGTACAAGAGAAAAGCTCCGCCGATCCACACTAGCGGAGCCTTAATCCAGAAGTCGGCCAGCTAGAGACGTTAAGGCTTGCGTTGTCTCGCAGCATCCAATGGCCCAATCGGGCGACCGTGACATTAACTCTTGCGATGCGCCTATTTCGCCAGTCATAAGAAGGGCGAGGTTGTTGGCTGAGGTGGCGGAACTTAACAGGACTGGCTCGAGCGGAGATGCTTCCGTGCGACTTGAAAAAGACACTCCACAGTACAGCCCAATACACGGCATCGACCCAATCTTGATGTGTATGGTCGGGCAGGGATCCTAGAGGTCTGTTACGACCCTCGCATTCATACCGATCTATTCCTGCTCCCTTTTGTGTGTGCGCCAATTTAAGCGTCCGTAGATTCAAATATTCGGCCCGCAAGGCGGAATTATTGGGTGTCATAAGCCACCGACCAACAGGCATTGGCATGTGACGATGCGTCTCTAGTGAGGAGATGCCCATGTTCAAAAGTTCCCGAAAATATGCACTGGAATGTCTGCGCTTAGAATCTGAGTGTAAGCAACTCGCCGTCCAGACCCCCAATGCCGATTTGCAGTCGCATTTCGTAAGGATGGCCGGCGTGTGGTCCGCACTTGCGGAAAACGGACCGTTGGCCACCGGGGCCGGAAACACAATCCACTAGAGAGCTGTAGAGCCCCGTCCATCGCGGACGGCGTCTAACGAGGCATGCATGACGCAAAAACCTCTGGTAATGGTCGTCGAGAGCGAAGCCATCATTTGTATGGAAGCCGTAGACCTGGTCAAGGACGCTGGCTATGACGTTATTGATACGTCTAATGCTGACAATGCGCTCCAGATCCTGCACAGCCGAAATGACATTCGCGCAGTCTTCACCGACATCAACATGCCTGGATCACTGAACGGGATGGAGTTGGCACATTTCGTTCGAAAGCGTTGGCCGCACATTCGCTTGATGGTAACTTCGAGTCCTCCGCAATCGGATAACTTCCCAGCGAACTGGCGCTATATCCAAAAGCCTTACGCTCCCGAACAAGTGACTACCGCACTGCGTTCGCTCAACATCTAACGCCTTTCGCTATCTCTCCGTGCGCCGCCCTTTGGTATTGCTGTGAACAGCGCTGGATGGCGGCGTCAAAAACGCATCGAACCGCTCGCGGACAATGGCGTAACATTCGCAGGATGCCTGTTCGAGGCCGTGCCGATCCAGAATCAGTATCTTGCCCCGTCGATACGAGATTAGACCCGCAGTCTGCATCGATTGCGCGGCGAGAGTAACGGATTTCCGCGTAGTACCCAGCATATGCGACAGAAACTCGTGAGTGTAGGGGAGCGCCTGGCCCAACGCTCTATCGTTCATCATTAGGAGCCAGCGGCACATTCTCTCCTCTGTCGTGTGCATGGCATTGCACGCGACCGTTTGCTGAACCTGTGATAGTTGCGTTTCCGAATAGCTGACGAAAAGATTGCGCACATGTTTGCTGCTTTCGAATTCCGCCTGGAGCAATCCGATAGGACAGCGAACCATGTCGCCCTCCAGTTGAACAATACAGCGGTTAAAGGAGACGCGGCTGTACATGGCTGCGAATAAGCCGAATGCGCCTTCGCGCCCAATATTCTCGGTCTCAATTGCGGTCCCATCCTCCAATACCGTTAAGAGGGATAAAACACAGTCTTGCGGGAAATAAGCGTGCTTCAG
>JBDTPK010000696.1:0-2155 GCA_039932735.1 Nitrospirota bacterium | reverse complement strand
CTAGCTCGATTACGAATGTCGGGGAACGATCGACGAGATACGCCGTTTAGCCCGAAGGATCCATGAAGGGCTCTGCCCCAATCGCGGATGTGGAAATCAGAATCCCGTTCGGCCAGCGATAGCAGCAGGCTTCTAGCCCGTTGCGTTACGCAACGTGACGGAGCCGCGGACTGGCCGTTTCTGTTTCGAGCAACCGCCCTGCTCCCGCCTGTTGGATCATCCGATGTTGCTGAATAAGCGGGTCAACAATGTTCCCGCAGGACACGCATCGCCATCCTCTCATCCACATCGGAATACTGCTTTCTTGAATGTCGATGAGGCTATCGGCAATCATGAGACCATCACATCGTGCGCACTGCATAGGGTCCTCCTCTGTTCACATTGAAACCTACAACGCCACACCCACTGCCATTTTAAGCTTAGCAGACGTGTGAGCAGCCGTTTGCCTGTTCTAGAATGCAATCGCGATGCCACCGATGTTGTTCCGACGGCTTGCGTGTTTTCGCAGTGAATCGTAGAGTGAGGACGACCCGTAGTCGGCTTACACCACTTATACGTGTCACACATTGGCCTCAAGCGGAAAAAATGATATGAGGCACGAGCTGATCGTCTATGCGAGGAGACTCCCGTACTCAGTGTAAGTCGACACAGCTCTCTTCAAGTACAGCGGCCATTCGGAGGCGGTTTGTGGCATTGAGCGCGACAGAAATTGCGAAGGTGATGGCTGAATGTGCCCCGGTTTTGACTGGAGGCTGGATTCAGAAAATTTATCAGCCAACAGACCGCATTGTGGTGCTGGAGATTCGCACGCCGGGACAGACACACCGACTCCTCATCTCGTGCCACCCCGACACCGCGCGGCTCCACTTCACCACGACGGCCTTTCAGAATCCACCGACTCCTCCACCCTTCTGCCAATTTCTCCGTGCCCATCTGCAAGGCGCACGCATCGAGCGGATCGAACAGATTCAAGGAGACCGAATCGTTCAGCTTGTGCTGACTGCCAAAGACGTTCCCTGCACGTTGGTCGCAGAGCTGACAGGGAAAACATCGAATCTTCTTGTTCTCGATGCCGCAGGCTGTATCCGACGAGACGTGAATGGGGTAAAGGATCATGTCGGACAGCTGTATGCCCCACCCACTCACTCGCAACGGGAACGAGCTGCCGCCGATCACACTCGATTCAGCCAGGAGATCCCAGCATCACCGTTTCCTCTCTCGGCTGCCATCGACGCCCATTACCACAAAGCAGAAGCCGGTTCAGTTATCGAGACCGTGCAGAACGCCCTGGCAGGACAACTCAGGAAATCCATCAAGAAGCTCCGCCGCCGCATTGAGGCCTGGCACGAAGACCTCGCAAAGGCAGAGAAGTATACGGCCTACGATCGCTATGGCGAACTCATCAAGGCAAACCTCGGAACTATCCGGAGGGGCCAGACCGCCGTGACCGTGGTGGATTATTTCGATGAGGATCTTCCCAGCCTCACGATCCCGCTCGATCAGGCCAAGACTCCCCAGGGAAATATGGATGACTACTTTCGAAAGCATCGGAAGTACCTGACGGCAGAACGGGAGCTGCGGCCACGCCTCAGAGAAGGAGAAAGAGAGCTGGGGACTCTGCAGGGGGAGCTCACTGCCATCGAACAAGGAACCTGGCAACCGCCCGAACAACCGCGTCAGATCATACGAACAGGAACTACCTCGCGGGCAGGAGGAGGGAAGGACAGGCAAGAACAGCGTCACAGTCCGTTCCGCCGCTTTATTTCATCAGACGGATTGGCGATCTATGTCGGAAAGAATGCGCGGGAGAACGACGAGCTGACGTTCGGCCTCGCCAAAAGCGACGACCTCTGGCTTCATGCCCGCGGGACCCCTGGCTCCCACGTCGTGGTGCGCTTGGAAAAAGGAGCCGATCCGCCGTACGAGACGATACGAGACGCCGCCACGCTGGCGCTGCTCTATAGCGATTTAAAGAAAAGCGGCAAAGGCGATGTGATCTATACTCGGCGCAAATGGGTCAAAAAAGCCAAGGGCCAGGCACCGGGTGCGGTGATCGTCACACAAGAAAAATCACTGCATATGAGCCTGGACAAGAAACGACTGGATGCACTCAAGGCCCGGTCGGCTCACGAATAACTCAGTGGATTTTACATAG
>JBDTPK010000695.1:0-2156 GCA_039932735.1 Nitrospirota bacterium | reverse complement strand
GACTCTTGCAAGCCCATTTTCAGACACTTATAATGCGCCAGCGCTGTTCAACCGAGCCCTTAACTGTCTGGAGGAATCTCAAACCCCATGAGTGAACGAACATTAGCCATCATCAAGCCAGATGCGGTGAAGAAGAATGCCATTGGCGATATTATTGCCCGTTATGAACAAGTCGGTCTGAAGCCAGTGGCCATACGCATGATGCAGTTTTCACAATCGATGGCCGAGGGATTTTATGCGGTTCATAAGGCCCGTCCGTTCTTCGATAGCCTCTGCACGTTTATGGTGTCCGGTCCAGTCGTGGTGCTGGTGCTGCAAGGCGACAATGCGATCAAGAAGAACCGTGAGCTGATGGGTGCGACCGATCCGGCCAAGGCGGAGGCCGGTACGATTCGCAAGGCCCATGGGGCAAACATCGAATTTAATGCCGTGCATGGATCTGATTCGCCGGAGACCGCAAAGTTCGAGATTGGATATTTCTTTCCAGAAATGGAACTGGTCGGATAGGGACGCCTGTCGGCAGGCGTGGACGGCTGTGCCTGTTCCCGTTCATCGTTGGCCGGATGGTGTGACAGAGATTGCCTCTGGGGTGCGCGACTCTGGCGCCGTGGTTCTCTCCTTCTACGTCTCTTGCCGCGTCGGGTGTCGATCCAACACAGGACGCTCAGACGCGGCTTCCTGAGTCCGCCTGTCCTGCCATGGTCAGAGTGGCACCGCGATACACCACGCTCGCTGCCAGCTACGAGTTTCACGCGCTCAATCGGCTGGACGCCTTTTGTCAAATTCTCGGCTCATCGTTTCTTGTTGGATGGGGGGAAGATTGCGCTTTGGCTGACGAACGCGGGCTGGCTCACGATTCCTGATGCTGGGCTATGGATAGAGCAATTGGCTGATGCAGGAATATCAGCATTGATTGTCGAGGTGTGATTTCTTCCTTGCGAAACCGTGCAGCCAGGCTCCTCGGGGGTGGATTTTGAAACGTCAAAGACCTCAGTCGCGAGGATCTTTTTACGATGATCGTGCCGGCCGCTTATGCCACACGGATGTCACTATTGCGTCGCTCATCGGAGGGAGTGTACAGGATTTGTTGCGGACAGATATCGATGGGCTGGTGGTTGGGGCCAGGAGGGCCAAGGATTTTCCGAGGAATGGTGTCCGACGTTGTGACGGATGTTTGATGGGGCCTTTGGAATCTCATTCCCTAACCTTGATCGGTCTGTTTTACCAGGCGCATGGCACTGGCCCTGGTGGAAGATGAGGAGGGATCTTGAGTGTGTTGCATGGCTCACACCACAGTTGGGACGGACGCCTCTATACGTACGAAGGCACCCTCCCGGCAAGGGACCGCTTCCAGCGCGACATTTGGCCGTAGGGGATTCCGCTGGCCATCTACGCGGACAAGCCTACAACCGATCAGTCACCGGCCCCGCCTACCGTGGACGACCCGGTGGCCGGGGTGAAGCCCACGAGTCAGTGTGGGCGCGCACTGGGCGAGCTAGGAGTCGAGCGGATCGCAGCCCACTCACCGCAGGCCAAGGGGCGGGTGGAGCGGCTCTGTACGACCGTCCAAGATCGACGGGTCAAGGAGCGGCGGCTGGCAGGGGTCTCGACGCTGGCGGCAGCGAATCGGTTGCTGGAGAGCTCTCTGCCGATTTACACCCGGCGCGTTGCGGGGCTGCCCGCGCAGGCCGCCGCGCTGCATCGTCCCCGTCCGGCACACCGGGTGTTGGCCCGCATGCGCTGCCTCAAGACGATACGGTGCCTGCGCAAGGACTTCACGATGGTGTATCAGGGTGGACGCTGTCAGATGCGCGAGACGATCCGGGCCTCCCACGTGTGGGTGGGAGCCCGTGGATGGGCGCAGGCGAATCACGCACCAGGGGCGGCCGCTCGGCGTTCACGCGATCACGTCTCGGCCCGTGAAGATCGCGGCGGGTGCACCGAGCCACCCACTCCGGCGCCCGGTCACGCCGAGGCCAGATCATCCGTGGCGCCGACGCCCGCGGCCGGAGCGACGAACACAGGCGACGGGGGCGGGAACATCACCTGGACATTGCTACTGGGGGAGAAAGAGAACATTGCTAAGTGGGTTGACAACAGGCCTCCCTAAAACAGAGATAGAAATTGGGTGGGAGCCACAAAAAGACCTTGTCGGC
>JBDTPK010000694.1:0-2160 GCA_039932735.1 Nitrospirota bacterium | reverse complement strand
CGAGATGATCCGCTGCGAGCAATGGTCGTAAAATTCGAGTGGGTGCTATCAGATACAGTCTTCATCCCGACCCTGACGGATACCCATCATCGGCTTTCACAGGAGAGTACTAGCAATTTGGCCCGGCATGTGCTTCCGGGTTGTGCGTTGGGGAATTCTTCGGGAAATTGATCCAAACATATTTCGGCAACTTGGTCAGAAGTTCGATCATCTCCATACTGACGTCCATGAGATCAATCATATGGGAATGATGAATGCCGACCTCCAGTGTACGATGGACTTTGGTCTCTAGGGTTCGCCCACTGATGCGGCTTATGGGAATCGATTTTACTTATGTTCATGCGTGGTCTTGTAGCAAGCCCTCGATTTGGAATGTGGCTGCGGAAGGTCGCACTTCGCTTTGTGAAAAGCACCAATACCGATCCCTATCAATACCGATCACTATAGGGAAGGATAGGAGTTGCGCTTAACTACTCTAGTGAATCCCTCTGAGTGATGCGTTGTCCAACGTTAGCTGAACTTCCATCTGTGGAGGCCGTGCACTCAGGGTGGCCCTGGATGGATGGAAACCAAGCGCTTCCACCGGTTATGTATGATGGAACTCCATGGCCTTGTGTCAGCATCGTCACGCCTTCTTTTAATCAAGGACAGTATATTGAGGAAACAATCAGATCGGTGCTGTTGCAAGGGTATCCCAATATTGAATATATGGTGATTGATGGTGGCTCAACCGATAATAGTGTGGCCGTCATTAAGAAGTACGAACAGTTTCTTTCGTTTTGGGTGTCGGAGCCGGATGGGGGGCAAGCCCACGCCATTAACAAAGGATGGAAACGTGCCCGGGGAGAAATATTCGCATGGCTCAACTCCGATGATTTGTATCTCCCGGGATCTATCGCTAGGGCCGTATCCTATTTAGGAAAAAACCAACAAATTGGTTTAGTCTATGGCGAGGGGTTTCATATTGCAGAGGACGGACGGATCATCGAACGGTATCCAACTGAATCCTTTGATGCCAGACGGCTGGGTGACACCTGCTACATTTGCCAACCCACAACGTTCATCCGCCGAACGGTTGTCGACGACACTGGTTCTTTAAATGAGTCACTCCGTTTCTGCTTGGACTATGACTTGTGGATTAGAATTTCGAAACGACATAATGTAGGGTATCTATCAGAGTATCTGGCCAAGAGTCGGCTTCACGAGCAATGCAAGAGTCTGAAGGAGTCAGTCGCCAGAAGCCGCGAGGCTCTCGACATGCTTTATCGACATTATCGGTCTGTGCCACCGCTGAAGGTTGGTGGGTATGCGTGTGCGGTTCTAGCGCCACGATTGAATCGCACTGGAATATGGAACAAGATTGTCATCATGGTAGGCATGGTGGCGATCTGTTCGCGGGAATTTATCAGGTATAACATCAGAATGCCTCTGTCACAGATGCATAGATGGGGATCGGGCGTAGTTGAAGGTATTTCTAAATTTATCAAGACTCCAAGGTAACCAGTGATCACGAAACTCTGCCAGGATGCCCCGCTCGGAAGAGCGAGGTTCGCTACTCACCCAGCGCATTCTCAGTGAAGCTGCGAGCCGCCCTCGTTCATAAACCGGCTCGTAAGTATGCGTGGGGGGAACGATGTTTTGAGGTTCTCTGTGAGCTATTTCCGGATGCGGACGTCTTTACGCTTGTGCATCGGAAAGGGCATGTTTCGCCGGTCATTGAAAGACATTCTATTCGGACCAGTTTCATTCAACGTTCGCCTCTGTCGTTCACGCACTATCAGTACTCTGGCTTTGTTCTCTCTCGCGATCAGGTCCTTCGCTTTCCATGATTACGATCTGGTCATCAGTTCCAGCCACTGTGTCACGAAAGGGCTGCGTATACCTGACAGCGTATGCCATATCGCCTATATTTATACGCCCATGCGATATATCTTGGACCAATTCTATTTTTCCGATGAGCGAGCGGGGTGACCTACACGAACAGCCACAGCATCCAAACGCTTAAGCCGTCGGGACGAGGCGAACTCGAAATTACCGGCGTCAACAATGCCCATATCGCGGATGGAACGCTGACCTGGGATATCTTGGAGGGCTGGTTGACGGATGCGGGGACGATCGAATCCCTCATCTGGCCAATCAGCTCGTGGCGAAAACCGGCGC
>JBDTPK010000693.1:0-2161 GCA_039932735.1 Nitrospirota bacterium | reverse complement strand
GCCGCATGATTTTCCCGGATCGGGTTTTGGGGAGCGAGGGCACGATGTCGATTTCTGACGGTACGGCAATTTTCCCCAACTCCTTGAGTACCTGATCCTTGATCGACTGGATCAGGGCGGGGCTATCCACTTCTCCCTGCTTCAATATGACGAAGGCCTTGATAGATTCGCCGACGAGCTTGTGCGGTTTGCCGATCACGGCTGCTTCCGCCACAGAGTGGTGGCTGACGATCGCGCTTTCCACCTCGGCGGTCCCGAGCCGGTTGCCGGCCACTTTGATCACGTCATCGGCGCGGCCCATAAACCACATGTAGCCGTCTGCATCTTTGTGGCAGATGTCGCCGGCCGTGTAGCAGTTCGGGATCGTGTTCCAATAAGTCTTGTAGCGCTCCGGATCTTTGTAGATGGCCCGCATCATCGAAGGCCAAGGTTTTTTTATAACGGCAAAGCCGCCGGCGTTGGCGGGGAGACTGTTGCCTTGGCTGTCCACGACATCGGCTTCGATGCCGAGAAAGGGCCTGGTGGCGGAGCCTGGTTTCAGAGGAACGGTCGGCAGGGGGGTAATCAGGATGGACCCTGTTTCGGTCTGCCACCAGGTGTCCATGATCGGTTTATCTCCACCAGCTACGCGATGGAACCATTCCCAGGCCTCCGGATTAATCGGCTCGCCTACGCTGCCAAGAATACGGAGGGTGGAGAGATCGTATTTCTTGGGCCAGTCTTCTCCATAGCGCATGAGCAGACGAATGGCCGTGGGGGTTGTATAGAAAATCGAGACGCCGTAGCGTTCGATGAGATCCCACCAGCGGCCTGGGTTCGGATAGTCCGGCTTGCCTTCAGCGGTGAGGATCGTGGCGCCGTTGAGGAGGGGACCATACACAATGTAACTGTGGCCTGTGACCCATCCAGGGTCGGCGACACAGAAGTAGGTATCATCTTCTTTGAGATTGAAGACATATTTTGTCGTGATGTAGGTTCCGACCATATAGCCCCCATGGACATGGACCACGCCCTTAGGTTTGCCGGTCGTTCCGGACGTATAGAGGATATATAAGGGGTGTTCCGCATCGAGAGGCTCAGCTTCGCAGATTGACTTCTCATTCTTCAGCCAGTCGAGCCAATCGATTTCCTTCGGCGCGGATAAGTGTACGCCAGGATGTTGTCTTCGCAGGACGACGACATGTTCGACGCTGGGGGAATCGGCGACGGCTTGATCGACCACCGGCTTGAGATTGAGGACCTTTCCTCGGTCGAACCCGACGTCGGCGGTAATGACCAGTTTGGACTCAGCATCCTGAATGCGGTTTGCTAGGGCCGGGGCGCTGAATCCTGAATAGACCACACTATGAATGGCGCCGATACGCGCGCAGGCGAGCATGGCGACGATCTGTTCTGGGACTTTCGGCAGGTAGATCGTGACCCGGTCGCCCTTTACGATCCCGAGTGTCTTGAGCGCGTTCGCGCAACGATTGACCTGTCGATATAGTTCGCCGTAGGTGATGACCCGTTCTTGATCATTTTCGCCGACCCAGATGATGGCGACTTTATTCTTGCGCCAGGTCTTAACGTGACGGTCCAGACAGTTATAGGTAATGTTGCAAGTGGCGCCGACGAACCACTTGGCCCAGGGATAATTCCATTCGAGGACCTTGGTCCAGGGGGAAAACCACTCCAGCTCTTTGGCCACTTCGCTCCAGAAGCCTTCAGGATCGGCGATCGATTTCTTGTAAGCGCTTTCGTAGTCTTGAATATACGCTGCGGCTTTGGTCTGAACGGTCGGCTGATACAGGCGGCTTTCCTTGAGGAGGGTCTCGATGTTGTCTGCCATGGTGCGATGACTCCTTCGGGTCGAGGTGCAACGCAAATTCTCTGCATTATGCGGGAGGGGGGAGTGGGAACTCAACCATGTCTAGCAGGCTGCGGAAAAACTCGATTTATACACAAAGCGCCGTTGAAATATTTCAGGTGGAACTGGTGCTCACATAACCCAGGATGCTCAAAAAGGCCGTCCAGCAAGGTCGTAGCGAGTGAAGACCGGAGGCGTACCCTCTGGGGTACGTTGAGGATATGAACGACGCGAGAACGCTGCTGGTGGACTTTTTCAGTATGCTGCTAGTCGGCATGAGGGATTCTCTTTCGCCCAGTCCCTCCTAGCTTTCGG
>JBDTPK010000692.1:0-2163 GCA_039932735.1 Nitrospirota bacterium | reverse complement strand
ATCCGTTCCCCGCATCTGCCGGTACGATCGAGGCGGGGAAGGCACTGTTCCTCAAGACGGCGCAGCCAGTTGCCTGCGCGCTGTGCCATGGAGAACAGGGTGACGGGAAGGGAGTCATGGGGGCAGCCTTGGTGCCGCCGCCTCGTAACTTCACATGCGGGTTGATGATGAAGGACATTCCCGATGGTCAACTGTTCTGGATTATCAAAAATGGTTCGCTAGGAACGGGGATGATGCCGTTTCCCGGGTTGTCGGATGAACAGGTATGGCAGTTGATTCAGTACATTCGATCATTGGCGAAGTAGGGCGTGAGGGGCAGAGGGATGCGGGAGTGAAATCACAAGCACGTGAGCCAAAGGGGAAGGAAAACATGGCAACATTTATTGTGTCTGGAAGTCGAGGTACGGACGATCCCACGATGGCCACGTTGCCGTTTATGGCAGCGAAGGTCGCGAAGGAGCAAGGGCATGATGTTGTGCTCTGGCTCTGGAATGAAGCGGTTACGCTCGGGCGCAAAGGAACCGCGGATCATGTGACGGGGGTGAATCTGACGCCCCTGAAAGAGCTGCTCGCAGCTGTGCAAGCTGCGAGCATTCCCATCTGGGTCTGCGGGGCCTGCGCCGTGGCTCGTCAGATCGGCGTCGGGGATCTTGTTTCTGGCGCGACGATCAAGGGTATGCCGGACTACATCAAGGCCGTGGCCGAACGTGATCGCAACGTCGTGTTTTGATTCAGCCCGAGAAAGGAATCCCTGTATGTCAGCCGAGAGCGAATCGAACAGGAAGTCGAAAGGCCGAGCGCGCCGGGGAGAAGAAGCGGACGTCGAGAGGTCCTTCGAAGAGGGCCAGGGGCTCAGCCTCAATGAGCTGGAGACCATTCCCACGATGGTGCAGCGGGATGGGGACGGCTATCGACCGCCGCGGAGTGGATCTGTCGGGCAGGAGCTCGGACGTATCGGCGAACTGAGTCACGCCTTGACCGAGGATGACCTCCGGAGAATCAATACGAGAAAGGGCCTCATCCAACTGCTGGAGAATAAAGCCGTCGATATCGAGGAGGTGCGCAAGACGCTGTTGTACGAACAAGAGTTGCGGCACTTGCAAGTCGAATTGGTCAGGCTCCAGCTGTGGGTGCAGCGCCACGGCGAACGGATTGCGATCCTGGTCGAAGGGCGCGATGCGGCAGGGAAGGGCGGTACGATCCGCCGCTTTACCGAGCATCTGAATCCTCGCGCCATGCGGGTGGTCGCGCTGCCCAAACCGTCGGATGAAGAACGAGGCCAATGGTACTTTCAGCGCTATATCCGCCAGCTGCCCAACAAGGGCGAAATCGTGTTCTTCGACCGCAGCTGGTACAACCGCGCGGTGGTCGAACCGGTGATGGGATTCTGCAGCAAGAAGGAACACCAGCGGTTTCTGCAGCAGGTTCCGGAATTCGAACATATGCTCTATGAAGACGGTGTGACCATCATCAAGTTTTGGTTCTCGATTTCGAAGGAGGAGCAGGAGAAGCGGTTCGAAGCGCGGAGGCGGAATCCGCTCAAGCAGTGGAAGTTGAGCCCGGTCGATGAGAAGGCGCAAGAGCTGTGGGACTCCTACACCCGCTACAAAGAGGAGATGTTCAGCAAGACACACACGACATTCAGCCCGTGGATTATCGTCAAGGCCAACGACAAACAGGCGGCGCGTCTGGAAAGTCTTCGCTACGTACTGAACTTGTTGCCGTACAACGGTAAGGACGAAGCCCCGATGCGTCTGGCGCCGGATCCCAACGTGATCACTCGATTCCACCGCAAGATGGTGGCGTTGGATTTGTAACAGACCGCGCAAGAGACGGTATGCATCCGATTCATCCGATCGCGGTCCATTTTGCGCTCAGAGGCTTAACGTACCGAAGTGTACGCCTCGCCTCTTCGCTCGCTGCGGCCTTGCCTGGGACAAGGCGCGTCTCGGCGCGCCAGGGTTGGGCGGGTGAGAAGTCTGGTCTTTTTGAGCATCTTGCGAGTTGTTCATGTGTCAACGCCACGCGTAAAAACTCAGCGGGATTTGAGCGTAAACTGAGTTTTTCCGCAGCCTGCTAGCGGCGGTCACGCTGGTCGTTTGTGTTGCGCTGTTAGGGTTGCATCTCGTCATGCGGTGGGGATGGCTCAAAGAAATCCGATTT
>JBDTPK010000691.1:0-2165 GCA_039932735.1 Nitrospirota bacterium | reverse complement strand
CCTCGTGATGGACACCATCGACCGCCTGCCGCAAACCGGCGACAAGGGCGTCTATCTGAAGCAACAGCTCAAGGACAAGCTGGTCGAGCACAAGCAATACATCGACAAGAACGGCGAAGACATGCCGGAAATCCGCAACTGGAAATGGGGCAACTCGAAATGAAAGCGCAAGAGCTTATCGACACTGCGAGGGCGCTGGTCTCCGGCGGCAAGGGCCTCCTTGCGATGGATGAAAGTAATCCAACCTGCAACAAACGATTTGCCAGGCTGGGGATTCCCCAGACCGAAGAGGTCCGGCGCGCCTATCGCGAATGGATTGTAACCACGCCCCGTCTCGGCGACTGCATCAGCGGCGCGATTCTCTATGACGAGACGATCCGCCAGGAGAAGAAAGATGGCACTCCGTTCGTTAAAGCCATCACCGATGCGGGAATCATTCCGGGCATCAAAGTGGACACCGGTGCAAAGAATCTGGCCGGTCATCCCGGAGAGAAAATAACCGAAGGCCTGGACGGATTGCGCGATCGCCTGGCCGAATACGTTCAAATGGGCGCCCGTTTTGCCAAGTGGCGCGCAGTGATCACCGTCGGCGACGGCATTCCCAGCCGGGGTTGCATCGAGGCCAACGCTCAAGCCCTGGCTCGCTATGCCGCGTTGTGCCAGGAAGCCGGACTGGTCCCTATCGTCGAACCGGAAGTGCTCATGGACGGTGAGCATACTCTCGATCGCTGCGGCGAGGTGACCGAGATTGTCTTGCGAGCAGTTTTCAAGCAACTCTACACGCAGCGGGTGACGCTGGAGGGGATGCTGCTGAAGCCCAACATGGTGCTTCCTGGACTGACCTGCTCCCGGCAGGCCCGAGCGGACGAAGTGGCCGACGCTACTCTGACATGCCTCTTGCGGACCGTCCCCGCCGCTGTTCCCGGCATCGCGTTTTTGTCGGGCGGCCAATCGGCGGAATTGGCCTCTGCCCGTTTGAATGCCATGAATGTCAGATTCAAATCACAATTGCCCTGGGCGCTCGCATTTTCGTTTGCGCGCGCAATCCAGCAGCCCGCTTTGGAGATCTGGCATGGCGAAGACGCCAACGTGCCCGCGGCACAACAAGCTCTGGTTCACCGAGCCCGATGCAACCGGGCAGCGCGCCGCGGCGAATACAATGCCGCCATGGAGAAGGAGATGCGCGCGGAGGTAAATGAGCATCCACTGGACGCGAACCTGTGACGCGCAAACATGCCAGACAAGACCAGTCCGTCTAAGCGAGATGAGCGCAGCCACGATCGATCGGCTGTTGAAGCCGGCTCGCGAGGCCTGGCAAGCAAGGGCGGCGCAGATCGGGGATCGACAACACCCCATTTGAGAAGAGTATTGCCGTGCGGACTTTCAACGATTGGAATGACCCGCCGCCAGGCTTCTTCGAAATGGACATGGTCGCGCACTGCGGAAAATCGGTTGCGGGCAGCCACGCTCATAGCTTGGTTCTGACCGACATCGCTTCCGGTTGGGCGGAAGGCGCCGGTGGTCGTTCGTGAGAAAACGTTGATAGTCGTAAATGTCGAAAAGGTTCGGCAAAGGTTGCCGTTCCCAATGCTGGGCCTGGATGTGGACAACGACAGCGCGTTCATTAACGAAGCCCTTGGGGACTACTGCAACGATCGGAAGATCGGACTGACGAGATCCCGCGCCTACAAGAAGAACGATCAGGCCTGGATCGAACAGAAGAATGGCTCTGTGATCCGGCGGATGGTCGGATACGGTCGGCTTGAAGGACCGGCGGCTACGGCAGGTTTGGGTGCGCTGCATGAGGCGGCTCGGATGTATGTGAACTTTTTCCAACCGTCGTTCAAATTGAAGACCAAGATACGAGAGGGCGCGAGGGTTATCAAGAAATACTACACCCCCGCGACTCCGTACGAGCGCCTCGTGGCGAGTGACCGGGTAACGGATACCTGCAAAGGCCATTCCGGCAGGTGTTCTCAACGCTGGATCCGGTGGAGTTGCTGAATCGCATCCGCGAGGCACAGCGGATCTGACGAGCCATGAAAAGGGAAGCGAAGAAGGACTACCCCCGGAGAGCAGCCAGGAACTGAGCCGCTTTGTTGCGAGTTTGTCGACCGCTTGGCATGACGGCGAAGTGCGAGCGACACACCGCAAGGCCGCGACGG
>JBDTPK010000690.1:0-2166 GCA_039932735.1 Nitrospirota bacterium | reverse complement strand
AGCGCGTGACCGAAGAGGCCGGGGGACAGACGTGGTTCTGGTTTTCGACGTACGCAGCGCTCGCAGACCCAGCCGACATACTGCATCGGACAAGCTGGTTCATGGCGGGGCAGGTGACGCCGGTGGCCTTCCCATACCCGTTGGCGATAGGATAAGTGCGGCCGACGATAATGATTTGGATGACAAACTCAATCTCATGCAGTAATGTCATAGTCTTATCGACGGTCTATTCCAGTGACTGCTCGCGAAATGCGCTGACGAACTCAACAAATTCAGAGAGACCCGTGAATTCGCCGTTGTCAAGTGCAATAATGCGCAGCGCGTCACCTTCGATCCAGGTAATTTCATGGCGATATCTCGGAACCAGTTCTCCGGATGGGGTTTCCTCCGAATCCGCAAGAGTGTATGCATCTGTTACAATACTCCCGGAAATGGTGCGAGTCTCACGCAACTCAAACCAACCATTCGGACTCTCTGTTGCGTCATTGCTCTGCCAGTATGCTGGCCAGTAGTTCATCATCTCGGATGGCTTGCTTAGGGGGTTAAATAGTCGTTGCTCGATAGGGGCTTGAATAATCAGACCCGCATCAAGATCGTTTCTATATATGCGACTCTCTAATCTCCACAGACTTTGGTTGGATGGGGTGCCCGAATTTCTATATGTCTCGCTCACCAATGTCGCTGCACCAATCGTGGTGCTGGCGCTAATAGTTGCCGTGATGGGGATCAGGGAATACTCCATTCCGTCAGGGAGATCCGGCTCGTCGCCAACCACAACCCGCGTCTCAACAATACTACCTATGCTGTCCAGTGTTCTGTCGATGTCAAAGTCAGACTCATCAAGGGAGGCCGAGAAGTCCGCAGACACAATGTCCCACACAGAGGTTCCTTGCGGGCCACTGTCTGTAATTGTGCCGAGTTTTACGGCGTCCGTCACGGCAACATTCACGCGATACATCCACCCCATGGGCCAGGTTGGCGCGATAAATGTATCCGGAAATTCGTATACCTTAATCTCCCTCCCAAACATTGTATCGGTATCGGATTGTGTAATAACGTCTGATGCCTCGAGTTGAAGCACTCGCGTCATGTCAACGGTTGGAAAGCTCGCGTTGGCGAATTGCATCAAGAACGCTCCGTCAGACAACTCGGCGTCCTCAATAGGCGATTCGTCTGAAATGGAGACGCGTCGATCTTGAATATGCCCTTCATTATCAATGATGTCATATTGATGGCTACCGCCGTTGATAACCTGCCTTGATGCAGTCCCACCATCTTCTCGGTCGTGATATCTTCCAGTCGTCGTGACCACGGACTTCTGCGCAGTGACGAATCGGATCGTCGATGTCATGACCGGCGCGGATAGCCCCGAACCGCCTTCACCCCCGACCCTCCAAACGGCGACTATTTCTGTACCGTTGCTAGACGATGCTGTCTCTTGTTCTTGTTCATTGGAGATTCCTCCTAGCGCAAATGACGCGATGGTCATCGCCAGTATCGCGAATACTGCTGCCAGCGTAGAACCTCGAACGCGAGTGGACATTTCTCTTCCTACTTCCTTAGGGTTCAAACGACTTAAGGGCAACGTTGGGTTGAGGCGGGTCGTTACGGATCTAACGGAAAACACCCTCCGAAGCCATTGCCCTCAGAACAGTCTCCATCGTTCTCAGATAAGCTACCGGTATATCTAAACCACACAATCTGCGGATCCCCTGACGGCACAACGGGTTGATCGGGCAAGTACACACACGGGGGATCTCCCGGCGGAGCATTACAGGGAGGGATTGCTCCTGGATCGACTCGGGTCCATGGAACATACCGCTCCACATGATAGCTACCTTTGGATGGGCTTCCCCCCAAGTTTTTGTCGCCCCAGTGCCGCTCGGTGATCACCGAGCCGAACGATCCATCAGACTGGATTCGGCGATCACCGAAAATCTCAATATTGCCAGGATATGGCATCGCGGGGCGGTTCGCTGTCGGATTAGAATCCGCCACTGTCAATTGCGTAATGTCGGCACTAAGCGTGTCAAATACCGATTCTCCACACACTTTCCAATTACCAGAACATCTGCCGTCAATCATCGCGATGTCGGACCACCCTGGCTCGACCACGGAGCTTGCAAGGACGGTCGGCCATGGAATGAACTTACTGCGACGGAACGA
>JBDTPK010000689.1:0-2167 GCA_039932735.1 Nitrospirota bacterium | reverse complement strand
TGAGGCGACATGAAGAGGGCCCTAGCGTTCTATCCTTCTGGAAATCATATTCCGCTCGCTCCAGCGCCCGCTGGACAGCGGGCAAGAGAGTCTTCCCACCATGCCGATGTGGCGGAGCAGCCCATTTTGGAATTGATCGTCCGTTTGGAATTGATCATCCGTTCCCTACGCTTCAATTATTGCGAACCGTGAACGTAATTGTCTGACTCCCACCGGCGGCCCCGCCTCCCCCTACCGCGGCATAGGGTGTCCCGGTGAGTGTATGGGTTCCGGCGCTTAAGCCGAATGGATTGTAATCACCGGCAGGGCTATCTCCGGCGAGCGCGTAGGGAGAAATATTTTCCGTTTGAATAGACGGCGTGTCATCGTACCCGAAGACCACGCTTCCGACCCCTCCCGTCACCACAGCTCTGATGGATAACTCAGGTGGAAGCTCGGACAGCACCAACGTATCTCCGTGAAGCACCGGACGAATGTCGGTGTTCGAAGCCGCATTCACGAGAGTAAAACCTGTCACGAATGCATTCGCGCTCGTGACCTCGACCGCACCCATATCGCACCGGGCCCCACCTTGTGGTCTCGGCACCCCACGTTGATCTCGTACCTCGCAACCGTCTGCAGCAGGAGGTGGAAACTGGTAACCCGCCTCAAGGACTGGGCTATTTGCAGCAGGAAGGTGTGTCTGCGTGGGGCCTCCGTTGTTCGTCAATGGTCCGAGGAGAGGATCGACATTCAGCAGAAAGGTCGACACGAACGAAGGAATGGTACATTCGTTGGTGTCCCCGATCAGGTTGTACTTGCTGTCGCCGCTGACCTGTCCCACACAATCGTTGGGCCCAAGCCCGCCATGATTTCCCGCAATGATACTGTTCTTCAGCACGGTGGTCTTTCCTGACGAGATCTGAATGCCGCCGCCGCGGGAACTCCCCTCATTATTCCCCACGCCGGTGTTATTCGTAATGGTCACGTTATACAACACGGCAAACCCATTCTGGGAAATGCCTCCGGTCCCCGCCTCAGTTGAATCGGCGCTGTTGCCACTGACAGTCACATTGCGGAGATTCATCTGCCCTTCATTCCGAATTCCTCCGGCCCGATTCGAATTGTTATTGGCAATCGTCGAGTCATAAACCCACAGTTCGCCTTGATTCCAAATACCGCCTCCAAACGCACCCGTGGCCATATTTTCGATAATGGCACTCCGCCGCATTCGAAGCGTCGCGCCACTATCGACCAGAAGTCCGCCACCACCTGTAAAGGCCTCGTTCTGCCGAATGACGAGGTTATTGAATTCGGACGTTCCGGCATTGATTCGGATCGCTCCTCCGCCCTGACTGTTGCCTCCCTGCACAGTGACGTGATTCAGCTCAAGGCCTTCGCTTTCAACGGAGAACACGCGATCGGCGTGGTTGCCGTCGATGATCGTACTCGCTGCACCGGCACCCTGAATCTTGACGCCGTCCGTAATTGCAAGACGCCCTCCACCCGCTGCCGCCGGAAGGGTGAGCTGATAGAGTCCGCTGGGAACTTCGATCGTATCTTTCCACACCGAGGCATTCGATTCCATCACGGCAGCGCGCAGCGTACAGAGGCCGCCCGGCGCTCCAGCCTCCGGACCAGGAGGAACCGCCCGCGCACATGTGCGATCACCAGGATTCGCATCCGGCGCATCCACCAAACTATTGACTCGATACGTCATGCATCCGCTCGTGACGAGCGACAGAAGAACCACCAGTGATGTTGCAGCCCGGACGAGGAACCACTGCGATCGTAGCGTCGGCAAAAATGGGTTCATTGGTAACCTCCTAAGGAAACGGACAACGGCAATTTCAGGGAGGCTTCTACTTTGCTGGAATCTTTCATATTGTACCTTCGCAGAAGTCATACCCAGCTCTCTCCAGGGCTCGCTGGACAGCGGGCATCACGGCAGGACCATCGGAGCAGGGCAGCACAGCCAGTTCCGGTGCAGCCTGGAGTTTGGCCAGAAGCTGCGCCGCTTCTGAACCGGCCAGTTCGTCGCAGGTTTCATACAAGCCCCCAGGGCCTTCTTCTACGGTGTTGTGGACCTTCAGAACGGCACGAATCGTCGCAATGACGGCAGCCGAGGGAGGCGGCATGAGCAACGACGCGATGGCCCCATGATCCAGCCGAAGCTTGGCCGCGATGG
>JBDTPK010000688.1:0-2168 GCA_039932735.1 Nitrospirota bacterium | reverse complement strand
TGCCGATCAGCACGGACCCTTCTTTCAAATGAAACGGGATCGGATGGTTAATGGCGAGCTTCTCCACGTTGGCCCATTTTATCTTGATGGCAGTATCCGCCGCCGCAGCAGTCTTGATATAGAGCACCCCGTCAGCCATTTCGACGACTTCGCCGTAAATGATACTGCCGTTTTTCAGCGTCACAACATCGGGGACCGTCGATGCGGCAGATGCAGCTGGAAGGGTAACTTGAGCATTGGCTTCCGTGGACAGCCCACCCCCAATCAAACACCCAACCAGTGTGAGTGCGAACCCGCAGAGAACCTTCCTCATCAACCCTCCCCTCCATATTATTAAAGATACGTGAGTGCCCATAATTCTATCCAGTATGTTGATGCGTAGAGAGGCCTAGTGCGTCCACTTCTAATAAACCTTTGATTGTATAGCTCAACCTACTGAGGGTCGCAAGCGTAAAACCTTAGGACTCATATCAGAGCTTCTCTTTCCAGGCTGCTCCGAAATGAAGTACGTCCTTGTTTCTGTCTGATTTGGGAGGGCTCTGGACGAGGCATCATCCAGAGGTTGTCCCTACCTGCATGAGAGGTATGCACCTCTTGAGTGGGGATCTACCGGCGGTTCGCTTCACCAAAGGCTAGGGAGCCGTGGTCGTTTCAAATGCTTTCACCACGAGTGTTTTCTCTTTCATCTTCTGTACCAGCCCTGCATAGGCATGATCCCGGATGATGCGGGTGAACTGCGCATGGTAATTACCGACGATAGTTGCGCCGTCGAGGACCACATCGTACACAGACCACTGGCCGGACTTGTCCGCCACCCGAAAATCGAGGAGGGTGTCCACCTTCCGGCCCAAGAGCTTCGTCCGCACCTCGGCACAGTTCTCTTCCCGCTGTTCAGACAGGTAGAGCACCTGCTCGTCGGCATAGTCGTCAATCCGGCCGGCAAACATATCTCGGAGTAGCTGGACGAAGAGGCCAATAAATTCCTGCCGCTCGCTGTCGGTCAGTTCTATCCAGTGGTCGCCGAGGGCCCGTTTGGCCATGTCTTCATAGCTGACGCGCTGCCTGATGACATGCTCGATTGTCAGGCGTCGTTCTCTCGCGCGACTCGGTTGTTTCAGCGCTTCATTGTTGAGGATCTGGAGCACGTCATCGATGGTGCGTTTCACGGATTCTGTGGGCGTCTGCTCAGCGAAAGCCACGGGAGTTCCGGTCAGCATCAGCAGCGCAACCATGCCTGCTATCATGACCCAGGTTACGTCGAGACTTCTGCTGGAACTGATGGCCTCTTGACCGACGGCACGGGTGAGGATCTGGCTCATGGGTTGGTCCCTCCTTGAGATGGACCCGTAGGGGCGCGACTCAAAACTTCGGCGCAATGTCTTTGAATGCATCACTACCTTTTTTCAGCTTGTCTCCACCTGAAAGTCCTCCGCCTTGGGGCGACAGACTGGTCAGTTGCTCCTTGACCTGTTTGACCGTCCCCATGTTCTTCTGCAGGTCGTCGACATTCTTCTGCATGTCCACCAACGCGCTCCCGAGCTGGTTTACGGATGTCGAGAGCCCAAACATGCCTTGTGCGGAGGCATAGTGCAGCGACAGGCCGCCTAGCCCAAATCCCAATAAGAGTGCCATCATGATCATGATGGATGTATAAGAGCGCTTCTTCATATTCCCCTCCCTCATTGTCAAGTGAACTCACGGTAATGGGTCGATTTGAAAAAGCAGCGTAGCATCTTCGTCACACAGAAGATGATCAATACTGAACATCTTTTAATTGAGTCCGTGAACCATAAAATACACTTCGTAAATTACATGCGGTGATATAGCCGAATTCAAATTGGCTCGCTACCGAACTCACTGACGCACAAGAAACTCTCGACACATGACTCCTTGTCGGTTGCGCCAGTTATTCTTGCTGCATAGGCGGCGAAAGAATCGGAACGTCGAGTACGGAGGGAATGGGGATGCGGTGAGTATGACGGCTGTCACCAGAGGACGGTCGGGAGACACAGTACGCCGAGAGTCCTCATCACTATATCGTCCCTTGAGGTCTTGGCAGGGCAAGCTGGGGATCGGCGGGGGCAATGCCATGACAATGAGCGCTGGCAGTCACCAGTCTTTTCCAATCCGAAAATGAGTCTGAACGAAGGTCGGTGAATCTGAATGCC
>JBDTPK010000687.1:0-2168 GCA_039932735.1 Nitrospirota bacterium | reverse complement strand
CTCGCTCCCGCATCACGCCTTGAGGCGCGGCAGGGACTCGGAGCCATCGGCGAATGCCAGCGAAGGCGGCGGCGGACGCTATTGCAGCGAAAACGCCGATGACGAGTACAATCTCCGCCGTTTGCATACCATTCGATTTGCACTCCAACCACCATACTTCCGAGAGCCACAAACTCGGCCGGGGTGTCGGCGTTGATGCAACACAATCAGGGGAACCCGGACGAGTCGGCGTCAATACCGCCGATCGTAATGCCCGAAAACAGCCAGCGGCGCGCCCTTTCGGGCAACAAACGTCTGGTGATTCCGGAAAAGTCACCTGTTTCGCACCGGAACCAGCAAGGTGAGGCGCCCCGCGGTTGGACCGGCGCTTGCTTCAGGAGAAGTGGATCGCAATGGAGCACTCGCAAACGATGAGCTACGACGTGTTTGGTGATCTTCAGGAGTGGGGACGGGATCTCGATCAGGTACAGGAAGATGCGCCAGGATGGAATACTCGACAACCATCAGCAGACTTTGGCCCGCTTCTCCCGGCATCTCCCACGAGGTTTCTGGCGATGACCGAACAGGTGCAACTGGTAACGGGAGAGCCGCTGCGCGGCGGCTCCGGAGATTCCGATGGAGGAATTGTGGCTAACATTGAAAAACATCTTAAGCACCCAATGGAGCAAATCGATCAGGCTGATTTCAGTGAAGTCCCAACCTGCGGGCGCAGTTCGCGCCTGATCGGGCATTACATCAAGAATCGTGAGGACGGGGCTCGCAACCATGTTCTTCCGGTTGAGGAGCGACCGCAAGCTATCCTCTTCCGTCTTGACCACACGCCGGCAACGCCGCCCAATCTCGAACGCCTACGGGAACGAGTTCGGGCATTGAACCGGCGGCTGGCGGATTCGGGCACTCCGTTCCGGCTGCGGGTAGTCTAAGAGGAACTTTGCCATGTCGACGATTGCTTCCGGACTTTTCGACAGTCACGCTGATGAGGTTTCGCCGGACTCCGACGTCCCATTCCTCGTCAGCCTTCCCGATGCGGAGCGGCTTATGCTTCAGTCCCGGTTCGTGAGGAACCAGTTCGAGGCTGTAATGCTAAGCGACCTGGAGGCCAGCATCCGCACCGCGAAGCTGTTGGACCCGTCCGCCGTGCCTCCATATCTTGTGACGATGAATTCGCGGGTCGTTCTCCGCGACGTGGGCAGCGGGTGTCAGCGGATATTCACCTTGGTCTTTCCGTCATGCGCCAACGCGCGTGCGGGCAAGGTGTCGATCCTTAGCACACTGGGCTCAATACTACTGGGAGCACGAACAGGCCAAAAGCTCACTTGTCCGATTTCAGGACTGGTCGCGACGGTCGTGGTTGAGGCGATCCTGCATCAACCCGAAGCAGCCGGAGACTACTACGGCTGATAGAGTGTCGCTGCAGGGCAAACCAAAGGCTTGAACAGGAGTCGGCGGGACCTGTCACCGGGACGTATGGCCCCGAGTTTGCTAATAGTCACTGCAAGCGCTTCCGCCTTTACGAAACATCGCACGATCCTTCGGCTGCCTCGCGCGGAGAATCGCACATACCGATTAAGAAATGGAGACTATATCGATGGCGAAACCTCAACTAAAGAGAACGGACGATCCCCCAGACATGCCTTCCTCGGGCGGGTACGCTCCGAAGAAATACTCGGCTCGGGAGCAGGCTGCGATGGGAGCGAAAATCACCCTGGTGGCCGGTTCCCTGTTCGGACTATTGTGGTTGCTGAATGCAATCACCGTGAAGTGAGCGCCGGCGTCGGCCCGAATGACGGAGACGAAAATGCAAGTGAGTCTTGTTGATGTTTCATGGTGATTGTCTCATCTGGAGAGTCGGTTGAATTGTTGACCGCGGGTCTGTGCTCATCGTGACTGAACCCTGGTTGCGGATGGATAAAGGAGCGACGCGCACAGTGCATTCTGCAACCTCGCGGCGGCTGTTCAGTTTCAAATGTGTCCGGACGAATTTACCGCGGTAAACATCGTTGCCGCCTTCTCTCATGATTTGGTCTTGGCGCAGAGCCGGTGCTCCAGGTTGGTCAGTACCCTATCGGACGACGCGGCGAGTGCGGCCAGGCCCTCGGTTTGCAATTGGTCGGCGATCGCGTCGAGATCGAGCCACAAATCGTGCAAATCGTCCAGCGCGCCTTCCG
>JBDTPK010000686.1:0-2172 GCA_039932735.1 Nitrospirota bacterium | reverse complement strand
CCCACTCACGGTCAAAGTTCGCCCGCTTCGACGTCGCTGGTTCATTGCCCCAGGGAAAGAGCCGACCGTCGGTACCTCGAGCGGCCTTCTCCCATTCCGCTTCCGTCGGGAGCCGCTTCTTGGCCCAACTGCAGTAGGCCTTGGCGTCGTACCAGGTAGCCTGCACGACCGGAAGTTGTTCGATTCCCTTGACGGCCACGAGCGGGCCGGTGCCATAGGGATTCGGAGGGCTTCGATGGCCGGTGGTCGCAACGAACGCCAGATACCGTGCATTCGTCACTTCGACTTGATCGATCGCAAACTCGTCGAGATACACAGACCGCTGCGGCCACTCATCCGCTCGGTCTGTTCCTTCCGGATTTCCCATCAAGAATTTTCCGGCCGGAACCGTCACCATGGTGACCGAGTCAAGCTCTTTGGAAACCGTCTGCGCTGTGATGACCGGCGCGATGGCGACGGCACAGGCCAAGGCCATCATGGCAACTATAGTGCTTCGGCGAGTTCCTCTTCTCCTCAGACCTTGCGTCATTTCTTCTGCTCCTTGCTCCCCACAATGGCCTTGGTGGTATGGTCTTTCACTTGGCTTACAAGACGCTGAACCTGGCGCTCGTCTCCCCGCACGGCTGCCTCTTGTGCTTGGATAACGAGGGTTCTGGCTTCATGCAGATGCTGCTCGATTTCCGCCTGCAGGGCAGGGGAGGCGACCGTTCCGCCTAACGCCGCGTGATGATAGATCTCCCACGCCTGGTCCACATCATGCTCGGCCTCATGCACCGCCTTTGCGTTCTCTGGGCGGGGATGACGGTCTAGATCGATGGGACCAGCCTGCAGAGGTGACGCCCCGAGTAGTGCAATGAGCACAATTCCTGGAAGAAGAATCTTGTTGTGTATCATCGTCGCGCCTCCGCAAACCGCTCCCGTCCCATTTCGTCGTAAGCCACAATAGAGGCATCTTTGATTTGCTCATCGATTTCGGGTGAGGTGGTCTTGGCACAGCGAAAGCCCAATCCCACGCCGTAGCTGTGATTGAGCAGGTGATTCCAGAACCGGTGCGTCGTCCTGACTGTGTCTTCCGGCGCGATCCACGACCCGCCACGAATCACCCGCTTTTCACCAACCGTGAGCCAGTCCACATAGGTGCCGGTGCCACCCATCCATACGGGTTCTGCGGGACCAGTCGGATTCACCATGGGTTCAATCTTTCCATAGTAGTGGGGGTCATACCAGTCAGCGACCCATTCGAAAACATTGCCGGCCATGTTGTAGAGGCCGTAATAACTGGTTCTCTCCGGATAGGAATCCACCGGCATGGTCGCATCGCGACTCTTGCTATCGTTGGCTTTGGCTGGATCGAAGTCATTGCCCCAGGGATAGAGGTTGGCATTGGGACCACGAGCCGCCTTATCCCACTCTGCTTCCGTTGGAAGGCGTTTGCCGCGATCTTCACAGAAGGCTATGGCGTCCTTCCAATTCACCCCGACCGCCGGCTGTTGCGCCTTATTCAGACGGGGATCGTCCGAGTAGGCCGGGGCCAGATGACCATTCGCCTTGACGAACTCGCCATAGTCGTTGTTCGAGACTTTATACGTATCCATGAGGTATGCATCCAAGAACACCATATGTTCTGGACCTTCGTCACGGAACGACTCGGCGGACCAGGGTGCCTTCATCCGTCGGTCGTATGGCGTAGGGTTTTTGCCTTGGTCCGCAGGCGCTTCCTTATTGATCCCCATCACCGATGCACCATGGGCGATGTACGCCATGTCTTTCGGGATCAAGGGCTCTTCCGCACGGATTGGTGCAGGTAATAGCATAAATCCCGCCGCCACTGTCGCGATCACAACGGTGTGTACCCTATGCATTGCAGTCTTCCATCACTAGTTGGCTCACCGATAGGGAGCGGCCTCGCCGCTCCCTATGCGCCCAGTTCAGCGCCGGTGCGGCACCGCCGTCTGCCCATTAGGTATCTTCGCACTAGAGAGGTCTCTCATCTCACTTAACGCGGCTTGTGCGATTCCCCGCAACATCCCACTAAACACAAACTGGTGCGGCACGTAGAGCGTAAACCAATAGATCTGCCCAATCAGTCCCACCGGATCGAAGATGGCGGTCTGCCGGATCGTTGTTGACGAGCCGACCCCCGTGACCTCGAACTCCAACCAGGCCCGTCCG
>JBDTPK010000685.1:0-2181 GCA_039932735.1 Nitrospirota bacterium | reverse complement strand
CCCCTCCGAGTGATACCGGTCACTCCAGCGGCGAAACGTCCGCTCGGTCAAGTCCAGCATCTAGCCTGCTTCCGCCAGCGTAAGGATCTGTTGCTGCCGCCGCTCATAAGAGCTCCTTGAACCACATCTGTCTCACCTCCTGTAGTACTCGTGCCCGTGTCATCGTGGCCCTCCTAGAGGAACCACCATAAATCGGACAGATCACGTGCTACAAAAAAAGGACAGCTAACGTGCTATCTACACGGGCCATAATATTGGTTGCCGAATTATCTTTGAATAAGTATAATCACGCCCGTTTTAGTATGTGACATAGTGTATGGAGTGAAACCTTCGTCCCCACTTTCGATATGACCCACCTCCTAATGAAGTGTGCCTGGCCCCTCAGGTTGGGCACCCTAGTAGTTCATACGAATGACCACAACAACGGTGCTTTTATTTACCGGATGTAAACTCGGGCTTACCGAGGAACAGGCTGGCATTGCTGCACTCCAGAAGATGGGTGGGTCACTCGCACAGGCTTTTCCGGATGAGCTGTTGGCCATGACGAGAGAGCAGGGGAAATAACAAGCGAAATCATGTGGCCTTGTGCGATGAGGATCGGCGCATACATAACGAGGTGGAGTGCGGCATCATAAATTCTTAAGGCCTGCGAGGCAAGGAGGAGTAAATGGAAATGTTGAATAAGGGGCAAGTGACAATGAGCCGCGAGGCTCAACCGGGAGTGAGGATGTTTCTGGTCCTGACGGTGCTGCTCGTGGTGAGCGGCCTGGCTGGCTGCGCTGAGGTAGTCAAAGTTGCATTTGAGAGACAGGTGCCGCCAGAAATGGACTTGAAACGGGACCAAAAGATCGAATCCATTGCCGTATTGAATTTCGACGGTCCTGCCGATTCCGGACTAATCCTGGCGGATTTGTTTGCCGCGAAGCTGGTTCAGGGACAATATTACACAGTGGTTGAACGTGAAAAACTCAATAAGATTCTGAACGAGCAGAAGCTAGGGATGACCGGAATGATCGATGAGAAGGCGGCCGCCATGGTCGGAAAACTTGCCGGCATCCAGGCAATCGTCATGGGAAGAGTCGCTTCCTATTCTTTCACAGATGAGCCCTATACTAAAACGGTCATGACAGATAGGAAGACTATGTCGCTCAAGCCGGTGTGCAATGACAAGGGGAAATGTACCCAAGAGCAGATCGTCGAGCAGGTGCCGATGACGGAAACGTATCACCGTCGTAACACGACGGTGAGCGCCACGCAGAAGGTCGTCCATGTGGAAAGCGGCCAGGTAATTTGGTCAAAGATCGCCACAGAACAGCTCAAATACGACACAGGAAAACCTTCCAAGGAGGAGGGGCTGGTAAACATGCTAAACAAGTTCAGCGATTCGATTTTCGTGGGGCTGCTAAACAACTCCGGAAATTCGAATTCTGAATTGGGGCAATCCGAATCACTCGCGGTTACAGCGGACAAAGTCTCCGATGTGCTGGCGGGATCAATCCAGCCCCATAAGATCAAAGAGGAGGGCGAGTTTGAACTGGGAGGATGGGCGAAGTTTCTCGGTGAGATGGGGGCGGATAAAGAGATCAAGCATGGAATTGAAATGATCAAATCCGGAAGGGTCGATGATGCAATCCATAAGTACGAATCTGTTGCAAGTAGAGATCCGAAAAACTGCTCCGCCGCATACAATGTTGGCATTATTCACATGCAATCGGATGATTTTCAGAAAGCTGATACGGCATTCCGAGTCGCTGAGAACTGCAACCTCAACAATGCGCGATATAGCGCTGCGGTGGGCGAAAATAAAAAGCGGTGGGATAAGGCAAAAGAAGACCAACGGAAGAATAGCACCAACAGTGCAAGCAAGTAGGCCGTATGGCCGAACACTCTTTGGCTTGCCGAACACTCTTTGGCTTGAAGAGGCGCATAGGCCTGGTATTCCGCTCGGTTGATTGCGGCTTGACGAGAGTCTGGCCTTTCACTCGAATCGATTTCAGCGTTTCTGTCTCGGAGATATGCGTCGGTGCTGACAATCACTTGAGTATTTTACGCTCGACATCGTCCTGAAAGGTCCAGCGTAATCGCGCCACTCAGATGGCTTACTCACAAGTTGGTAATTTGGAAATCACAACGTCTTCGTTGACCTTATTCTAAGCGGGTTTTGTTGGCGGTGCTGTCGTC
>JBDTPK010000684.1:0-2182 GCA_039932735.1 Nitrospirota bacterium | reverse complement strand
CCCATATTCTCCCCCAAAAGAAAGGCTGGGTGGTTACAGCTGGAACAGGCTACTGTGGGAAGATAATTGTGTCAATAATTCTATCCTTAATGTGGCATGGAACATCATCACTCAGCACTGGCCTCACTTCCAAAGGCTTCCCTTCGCAAATGCACCCTCCAAGTTTGTTCATCGCTTTCTCCGCCTCACGGGCGAGAAAGGCTTCACGGTAGCCTGAATCGCTCTCCCACTGCGCGCGTCCAACGAGGGGGGCCTCGACCGCGCGTTGCGCGAGCACAGGAGACCGATCAGGCCGCCCTCTCCGCCGCTCTGGAATTTCTCCCCAATTTCCTCCTCCTAAATAGATCATCAATAGAATTATCTTTATCACTATAACCAACGGTTATAACAAACTATTAAATTTTCACACTACCCATCTTCTAGCCCGGCACATTCCCTGCTGATGTCCCCCCTATAATGGTGACGCATCCCTCCACCCTCTTGATCGAAGACAGCCCCGGCGAGTTGCGAACTCTTTCGCCTCGCGCTGACTCAAACAGGCCTCGATGTCGCCCTCTATACCGAGATGAAGAGGCGCAAGATGCCTTGCAACTGGCGAAGCAGCGCTACAAGCTCGGCCTCGGCACGGTGGGGGAAGTGACGCAGTTGGAGATCGCTGTCACGGCGGCGCAAACCAGGCTGGCGGACGCACAATACGATTACAAGATTGCCGGGGTGACACTCGTCTATTCAGCGGGAGGTCGGGGTCAGATGGAGATCGATCCAACGATCCGTAGCGCCGAGCGAGACAGGCTGAAGGCTGAAGTGTTCGGAGCTTCGAACCCCGCCTTTGAGACTTCTGACCGCGGCCGTCCCGCTCGTCGCGCAGCTGGCTACTTCTTCTGCTTGGCGCGAGCCAGCGCCATGGCCATAGCCATCGTGCCGACTGGCTGCGGCTGGCGCTCCTGAGCATGCTGGGGTGCCGGCGGACGCCGGGTGCGCGGCTCGTGTGCTATTTCAGATGATGCCTCGGCCTGGGCGCGGCTTGGGACGGAGGCACTGGCCGGCGCATCGTCGAGGCGCATAGTCAAAGAGATGCGCTGGCGCTTCACATCGACCTCCAGTACCTTCACCTTCACGATCTGTCCTGGCTTGACGACCTCATGCGGGTCCTTGATGAACTTATTGGCCAGCGCCGATACATGCACGAGACCATCCTGATGTACACCGACATCAACGAAAGCTCCAAACGCGGCGACGTTTGTTACGACGCCTTCGAGGAGCATGCCGGGGTGCAAGTCAGTTAACGACTCGATCCCCTCTTGGAATGTAGCCGTCTTGAATTCCGGGCGCGGATCACGGCCCGGCTTCTCCAACTCGGTCAAAATGTCGCGCACCGTCGGCACACCAAACTTCTCATCGGTGAAGTCGGCGGGAGATAATCCCTTAAGAGCCGCAGGCTGACCCATCACCTCCACGATCCCCTTACTAATCCGAGCCAGGATACGCTCGACGACCGGATAGGCTTCCGGGTGGACCGACGAGCGATCCAGCGGATTATCACCATCGTTGATGCGCAGAAAGCCGGCGGCCTGCTCGAACGTCTTGTCGCCAAGGCGCGGCACCTTGCGTATCGTGGTGCGATTCTGAAATGGGCCGTTCGCATCACGGTACTCGACGATGTTCTTCGCCAGCACCTTGTTCAGGCCCGACACCCGTTCAAGTAATGGAGCCGAAGCCGTATTGACGTCCACACCAACGGCATTGACGCAGTCTTCGACGGTCGCATCGAGCGATCGTGCCAGCGCCCGTTGGTTCACATCGTGCTGATATTGGCCGACGCCGATCGCCTTGGGATCGATCTTCACCAGCTCAGCCAGCGGGTCTTGCAGGCGCCGGGCGATGGAGACGGCGCCGCGCAGGCTGACATCCAACTCTGGAAACTCAGCCGCAGCAAAGGCCGAGGCTGAGTAGACCGACGCGCCGGCTTCGCTCACCACGATCTTTGCCACTTTCTGCTCAGGTTTATGTCCCGCAACTAATTTGATCACCTCGATCGCCAGCTTGTCGGTCTCCCGGCTGCCGGTCCCGTTGCCGATCGAGATGAGTTCAACGCCATGCTGCACGACCAACCTGGCTAGGGTCGCCAACGATCCCTGCCAATCATTGCGCGGCTGGAGCGGGTAAATGGTCATCGTCTCCA
>JBDTPK010000683.1:0-2190 GCA_039932735.1 Nitrospirota bacterium | reverse complement strand
TGGACGGAACAGCGTAATTTTGAGGCGGTGCTGGATATGATGGCGGCCGGCCGGTTGAATGTCGCACCGCTCATCTCCCACCGCTTTGATTTGGCCCAAGCAGAGGACGCGTATCAGTTGGTGGCACAAGGCGGGAGCTCCTTGGGGATCTTGCTCACGTATCCACGGGTGGCGGGACAATCATCCGAGTCACTGCGGACTTCCACCGTGCGCCTGACGAGGGATTCGGCACGGGCCGCGAGGCCGGCAGGTTCGGTCGTTGTGGGATTCATCGGCTCGGGCAACTATGCTTCGCAGGTGCTTATTCCGGCATTCAAAGGGACGTCGGCGATTTTGAAGTTAGTGGCATCCTCCAAAGGGGTGAGCGGGGTTCATGCGGGGAAGAAGTACGGCTTCGAGGAAACCACCACAGACAGCGAAGCGGTGCTGAGGGATACCGAGGTGAACACGGTGGTCGTCGCCACGAGGCACGACAGCCATGCCCGCTATGTGTGTCAGTCGCTAATGGCACGAAAACATGTATTTGTCGAAAAGCCGCTGGCAATTACGCGACAAGGGTTGGAGGAAATTGAGAAGACATTCCAGGAAGTGAATGGTCCCAAGGCAGGTCCGGCTGCTGTTGGGGCAGAAGCTGGTGCACTGTTGCTGATGGTAGGGTTCAACCGGCGGTTTTCACCTCAGGTGCAACAGGTAAAGACCCTCCTGACAGGGGTGGGAGAACCAACATCATTTGTGATGACGGTGAATGCAGGGAGCATTCCGGCTGACCACTGGACACAGGATCCTAATGTAGGAGGGGGCCGCATCATCGGGGAGGCGTGCCATTTTATCGATCTGTTGCGCTTCTTAGCCGGTGCGCCGATCGTGTCAGTGCAGGTGGGGGCTCTAGGCGATCAAGGGCAAGGCATGCGTGCGGACAAGGTGAGCTTCAGCCTCCGTTTTGCGGATGGATCGATGGGGACCGTGCATTACCTTTCGAATGGCCACAAGTCCTTCCCCAAAGAACGGTTGGAGGTGTTTAGCACGGGCCGTATTCTCCAACTCGATAACTTTCGGAGTCTCCGTGGCTATGGATGGCCTGGTTTCAGCAAGATGAATCTCTGGCGCCAGGATAAGGGACAGACTGCTTGCGCAGCAGCCTTCGTCGACGCCATTCGCTTGGGAGGACCAGCCCCCATTCCATTCGAAGAACTGGTGGAAGTGACACGTACAAGCTTCGACATTGTGGATGCATTGGCGTAGTCTCTCTCGCCATGAAACGACTGCTGCTCTATGCGAGAACACTCGCACATCTGCGTCCCTCGCAAATCTTTGCCCTGATTCTCACGCGAATCCGGCCGTTTCCCACTCAGGCTTCTCACACTCATGGATTGAGAATGCGACCTAGTGTAGGGCTCAGCGCATGCCTTCCATATCCGCACCTGTCTGGTAGGGATCATGCATTCTGTTTCTTGAATCAGGAAAAGACCTTTCCCGACGGACGCATCGATTGGGCCAGCGAGGATATGCCGAAGCTCTGGCGGTACAACATACATTACTTTAACTCCCTCTTTGATGCAGGTCGATCCCACGACTCCAAGGTCCATCTGATCTCAGATTGGATCGCGAAGAATCCTCCTGGCACAGGTGATGCGTGGGAGCCCTATACCATTTCCTTGCGTATTGTGAACTGGATCAAGTTCTTCCTGAAGGAAGATACGGCCATACAGGAAGCGTGGGCCCAAAGCCTATATACGCAAACACTATGGCTGGAAAAGAATGTTGAGTATCATCTACTCGCCAATCACTATTTGAAAAACGGGGTGGCGCTGTTTTTTGCCGGCATGTATTTCGAAGGGGTTGATGCAGACAGGTGGATCAAGAAAGGGTTGAAGATTCTCCGTGAGGAACTGGGAGAGCAGTTTCTCGCTGACGGAGGACATTTCGAGCGAAGCCCCATGTACCATTCGATTTGTGTGATTGATTATCTTGATGTATTGAATCTCGCACAAAACTCACAGGCGGTTCTCCCTGCCGAGGAAACAGCCCGGTTGAGACATGGAGTCACAGCCAGCCTAAAATTTCTTCACGACATCTGCTTGCCGGACAGCGAGATCCCTCTTTTCAACGACTCAGCCTTCGGGATAGCTGCAAGTCCCACTCAGATTTTTGACTATGGGAGGAGTGTGACTGGATATGAGCCTCCTCCTA
>JBDTPK010000682.1:0-2194 GCA_039932735.1 Nitrospirota bacterium | reverse complement strand
GTCTCACGGTTTAGGTTTCACGCCTCACGTCTTCCATGCACCTGACCTTCACCATTCAACGATTCAACCCCGAAGTCGATCCCACCTCCCATCCTCAAGAGTTCCGGCTCGACGTCGGACGCGGGATGACGGTGCTTGATGCGTTGATTCGCATCAAGAACGAATGCGACGGGAGCCTGGCCCTCCGGTACTCGTGCCGCTCTGCGATTTGCGGCTCTTGTGCGATGACAATCAACGGGAGTGAGAAGCTGGCCTGCCGCACCTCCCTCCGTAAAGAGCTTGAGCGACATGGGCACATCACGGTCGGGCCACTCCGCAACTTGCCGGTGATCAAGGATCTGGTTGTGGATATGGCGTCCTTCTGGAAGAAAATCCACGACGTGCATCCTTGGCTGGTGTCGGCGGTTTGGCCTTCGCAAGAGGGCGTGACTGCTCCGACGAAGACGCAGGACCAGGCCAATCCGCAGTTTCACAATGTGGATGCCTGCATCATGTGCGGCGCCTGCGTTGCGGCGTGCACCGTGCATGAAGTCTCGAAAGGGTTTGCCGGCCCTGCCGCATTGGCGAAAGCCGATCGCTTTCTCTCCGACCCACGCGAGGCCCCATCGGCGACACGTGCCAGGTTATCGGCGCTCCAAGACGATAATGGGATTTGGGACTGCACGCGCTGTAATTTTTGCGTGGAGGTCTGTCCGAAAGATGTCAAACCCATGGAAGCGATCATCCGGTTGCGGCGCGCCTCCCTCGAGCGAGGCTTCACGACGACCGGTGGCGCGCGTCACATCCTTGGCTTTACCGATCTGGTCGAACAGCAAGGGCGCTTAAACGAAGCGATCCTGCCACTGAAAGTGGTGGGGTTGGCACCGCGTGGCATGCTGCGTATCCTGCCTTTGGGTCTCACGATGTTACTCAAAGGGAAAATGCCCAACCCATTTGGACATGCGCTTCTTGGGCTCAGTCATTTCCAGGCGTTCATACGGCGAGTGCGACGTGCCAGGCCTCCAGCCTGACGCCCATGGCTTGGACCGTTCGATTTCTTGAAGAGATGGCGTTGGCCGATATCGCCTTTGAAGTCGAAGGGGATTCGGTCGAGGAGGTCTTTCGTGGTGCGACGCAGGCGATTCTAGAGACTATGGCAAACCCTGCGACGGTGACGGGAGGATGGGAGCGTGTGATTGAACGGACCGATGTCGATCCGTCGGCACTGTTGTTCGATTGGTTGTCGGAGATGGTCTACTGGAAGGACGCCGCGGGGGTAGTGTTCCAGGAGGCGCAGCTCACCCTGACGTGGGAGGAGAATACCTGGCTGTTGCGCGCACGTCTGATCGGCGCGCCGGTGGATCAGCAGACACAAGAACTCCACGCCGATGTGAAGGGGGTCACGAAACATCTCTACGAACTCAAACAGACAAGCGGTCGCTGGCAGGTGCGTGTGGTGGTCGACGTCTGATGGAACGTGAAGGTGCTGAGTGACGCATGATGCGGTAGAGACCAGACAGACGATACCAGCCATATACTCCAGATAGATCATCTCTGACATGCATCTCCACACCGACATGACGGTCAATCGGATTTCGGACGAGATTTGGGAAATCCCTCTCTCTGAAAAACCCGGCATGCTGGTGCCGGCCAGGATCTATGCCACCAAGGGGATTCTTCAGGCCATGGATTCCGGCGTCTTCGATCAGGTGACCAATGTCGCCTGCCTGCCCGGCATCAGCCGATATGCGCTTTGTATGCCGGATGGACATTGGGGCTATGGATTTCCGATCGGGGGTGTCGCAGCCTTCGATGTGCAGGACGGAATTATTTCTCCTGGTGGTGTGGGCTACGACATCAACTGTGGCATGCGGCTGATTCGAACAGATTTGACGCTGGCAGATGTGCAGCCATATCTCGAGCAGCTCATGACCGAACTCTTTCGGAAAGTGCCGGCAGGCGTCGGGGCGAGCGGATTCGTTCGGCTCTCACGGGAGGAATTTCGTCGCGTGATGACCCATGGAGCCAGGTGGTGTGTGGAGCGGGGATATGGGTGGCATCGGGATCTCGTCCGGATGGAAGAAAGCGGTTGCATTGAAGGGGCCGATCCGTCGATCGTGACCGACCATGCTATCCAACGTGGCATCAACCAGCTAGGAACCTTGGGGTCTGGTAATCACTACCTTGAAGTCCAGGTCGTCTCGAACGAGCGGAT
>JBDTPK010000681.1:0-2196 GCA_039932735.1 Nitrospirota bacterium | reverse complement strand
CGTAAGTTATTGAAAGGATGGAGCGGGAGAAGGGATTCGAACCCTCGGCGTCCAGCTTGGGAAAATGGCTGTCGATTGTAAATAAAGGACTTAGGCGTCAATGGCGCTGTTTTCTGGTCTAATAAGTCTTTTGTTGTCAAACAAGCCCAAGCCACGTCCTGGTTATTGAGGCAAACAAGGTAACGAGATCGATTCGTTCAATAGCCTCACGTGAGCAGTTATTTCGGACGAATACCGGTGCTGCCATATTCACGCTGCTTCCCACGCGTGCTATCCCAAATCTGTCCGAAGAATGTATACATCTTTCAGACAAAACAGGCGGGCTGCACCCCCGCCACATTCTCGATATCAAGACAGGCATTTTCAGCCGTAGGAAACGCGACAAGCTGCCGGCGTTTGACGCCGAACGACTTTCTCGACCTCGGTTCGCGCCCGCAGTAGACAAAGCGCTCCAGCGGTTGGCACTCGCAAAGGACGTTCGGCGGATCGATAGCGGATTGCACGATCTTTGCACGAATCAATCAACTCACCGGGAACCCGTAGCGACCCCGATTACATCGCCGTGATCGATGCCATAGCCCGGCGGGAGAAGGGCATCTTTTCCCTGACGGCATGACTGCCGCAAATCAATCGGGCCTAACCAACGCCGTGCCGGCCAAGGTCACCGATCCTCAGGCTTCCTATTACCCACGGACTGCATCTGCACTTTCGCCGCAGCTGCCATCCCTTATCGAATAATAGTAAAACGCTGATGAAGTTTCGCCTGATGGCGTCTCGGTCGCCAAAGTTGGTCGACGAAACTCATAAGGCACCCAATCGCAGGCGAAGCGCTCGCCCACGTGATGCAAGAGCAGTTCAACGGCTCGTCAGACCTCCGAACGGCCAATCCAGTTCTGCGAGTTCCGCTAACCTCCCGAAGCACGCCTCGCGCTTCCCCATGATAATAGAGTAATGAAGGGATGCGAAGAAAAAGGGCGTCTACGGCGGACTATGAAGCGGCCGCTAAAAAGTACGCTGATTCCGTGGCTGAGCTGAATCAGAAAATGGGAACATCATCAAGAGATCAGTACGAATGGCTCCAGCGCATTTCAGATGAGACGCGGGTGAAGTCCGAGCAGGCCCGCCTCACGCTCGAGCAACACACTGCAGCGCACCGATGTTAAAGATGCGGCGAGACGACTAAAAAGCTCTCACCCACATTTTTTCAGAATGGTTAACTGGGAGAATGTTGTCAGTGGTCAACGTTCAACGCATAACGCCGGAGAAAACACCAAGAGTGACGCTGGTGCCCCTTTCAGGAGTTCGCCGCTCGGGAAACGTCCGGCGGCGTTCTGCTCTTGGCCTGCACGCTTGTGGCTGCCTCCGTTTCCGCGGGAGTGGTTGGCTCGGTGATTCTCGTTCGTATAACGTCGAGCCCTACCGGTTAGCTGGCTCGGCACTCTCTGATGAATGATCGCGGGCCGCCTTCGGATACTGCGAGGGCTGAAGCCGGAGAAATGATCGTTACCGAAGGAGGCCTCCTGCTCGCGTGGAAGCTCTGCTCTGAAGAAGGTAACAGGAAGTACCAAACAGGAGTGTGATCGACATCACCTCCCGCTGTTCATCTCCCCACTTCTTCTATTTAAAGAAGTGTATTTCTCGACACCCGGATGCGTATTCGCTTAACCGCCTTACATCTAAACGCGGCTAGATGTCCCGTGGTGGCACTGACGGAGATTTGGGCGCGGGACTATTGATAGGCGGAGTGTGTTTCAAAGGGGGGCGGCTTTCCACGGGAAGCGTGAAGAAAAACGTTGTTCCTTCGCCCAGTACGGATTCCGCCCAGATACGACCTCCTTGGGCCTGCACGATCCGTCGGCAAATCGCTAAGCCCACGCCGGTCCCGGGGTATTCCTCCGCCGTGTGCAAGCGCTTGAAGGGTTGGAAAATGGCCGATGCGTCTTTCGGATCGAAGCCGATCCCGTTGTCTCGGATCGAGATCACCCAGTCTGCTCCCCTCTGTTCCGCGCTGAGGTGCACTTTCGCGGGCTCATCCGGCTTACGATACTTCACGGCATTCCCAACCAAGTTCTGAAACAGTCGAACCATCTGCCCGCGGTCAACTGGCAAGGTGGGCATGGGATCATGAGTGACCGTAGCGCCGCTCTCTTTAATGGCTCCATCAAGGTGCGTAAGCGCTGCCTCTAAATCCTCATC
>JBDTPK010000680.1:0-2198 GCA_039932735.1 Nitrospirota bacterium | reverse complement strand
GGCCTTCAGATTCACCGACCTTCGTTCAGACTCATTTTCGGATTGGAAAAGACTGTGTCCCGCGCGCCTAACGACCGGCGCTCACCTGCTGCCGAAAGCGGGAGCGACCCAGAAAAGCATACGCTGTAGGCAGTCATGTGCGGTGCAATGTTAGCTGGTGCTCCATCATTAAAACACGTCCCAATGACTATTGGCGTACAGTGCCGCGCCGGCTATATCTGGGAACAAGAGCCGTCGCGATGCCCCAACAAATCCTGAATGGTTCGAATGTCAAAAGCCGCTTTCGAGCAGGGGCATGGCAGAACCAAAGGTGGCTGACACCTTTGCTTTCTCTACGAGAGATACAGAAACCTGAATACTTTGTTTCCCCTGCTCAAAAAGACGCAAAGCCAAGCAACGACCCCACATTTCGACATGTCCTCATTCTTCTGGTGAGGTCGCGCGGCAGCGTGCCAGCGCTCGGAGTGGATGTAGATGGGCAAAGAAAGTGAATTAAGGCTAGAAAAGACTCCCGGTACATTTTCCTGTCACCTATACTCGGACAGGCTCCTAGCGGGCTGTTGAGCATCTTACTGATCACGAGCAGAAAGATACTCCTCTACCTCGCGAACACAGCCCCGCGCGTCGCGAACTACTTCATACCCGGAGAAGCGAAGCACTGGCATTCCGCCTCGCAATATCGCGCGCTCCCGTGCTTTGTCCCTTGTGGCTTGCTGGGGAGTTTTTTCATGAAATTCGTGACCATCGAGTTCAATTACAAAATCATGCTTGTGTTGCGCGTTGGACTCGTGGTGCACCAGAAAATCGACTGCGTATTCCCCGCGGAACGTTGTGACCTTTTTCTGGGGTTCAAGTTTTACGCGATGCCGTTCATCTAGATCTGCAAACTTCCATTCCATCAGAAAAATTTGCTCAATCGGCGAGGTAACGTCGTGCAAGTCCATTAACGACTTGGCCTTGCGCTCAAACTCCTTTGCCACCCGGCGCTTTAGCCATTCCAGACGTGCTTGAACGTCGACTTTTAGATCGGTGGAGGGCACGCCCATCTGTTCGCCCAATTCCTCCAATATCAATTTCATCTGCTCTTCAGGATCCTCACGCTTCGTGTAAAGCTCTTGGAGGTTAAGGAGGAGGTTGTTGTGTCGAATCCAAAACGCTTGGAGGTACGCCTGATCGAATTCGTTTCCCGAGTCGTACCGCGCTATGTCGTTTTGAATATCCTGGCGCGTGAGTTCGGCCCAGCGCTTGATTAGGGCATCAGCGAGCTGAAGAAAGTCGCGACCTGATAGAGCCATAAACCCTCCGCTGCGCTAAGACGCTCAACAGTGTTTAGACGAGACGATATAAGGACCGGATCTGCCATTTTCTATATGTGTAACACACGTCCAATGACCGTGAGCAATATCCCATAATCGACGCCCATTCAATGAGTTATGCCTGATCGACCATTTATCACAGGTTCCTATGAGGTTTCGCATAACAGCACCTCCGTAAGGGGTTCAAAGTCCGTCCAGCGGGCTGCGAACACCCCCTGGCCCTCGGTTGAGCACATGCGTGTAGATCATCGTTCTCTTGACATCGCGATGCCCCAAGAGCTCCTGAACCGTTTGAATCTCATAGCCGCCTTCAAGAATGTGCGTAAAATTATCGGGTCTGACCCCTTTGTTCTCCTCGGTCAAAAGCCTTCGGATCGATCTGCAGAAAATCTACCAGGTACCTATCGAACCCCATCGTGATGTAGTTGTAGTCCTGAATCTGACCCACAAGCCGTAGGCGAATCTTGTTAATAAACCGCCCCACGTGAGCAATGCCACCCAGAATGGCTTTGGGGCTTCGTGGATACTTCATCATCTCAGCTTTCTCCGGACGATTATCTTGCTTGACCTTCAGGCCTTGCCCCGTGAGACCCAATAGCCAGGCTTGCGTTTCAGATGCATGACGGCTGCTATATAGACCACTTTCCCTTCGACAGCATAGATGACGCCGTAGGGAAACCTCTGAAGGAGATAGCGTCGGAATCTCCCTTTCAGGATGCGCCAGACGGTGGGATGTTGCTGAATCTGCTCGAAGGCTGATTCAACCGCGTCCACGAACTCTTGCCCCAGCCCCTCCCTGCAATCTTCATAGAACAATGCAGCTTGGTGGATTTCCTGCTTCGCTGCGAGATCGAGGCGGACTCTCAATGAAAGAGTTCTCTG
>JBDTPK010000679.1:0-2200 GCA_039932735.1 Nitrospirota bacterium | reverse complement strand
TCCGCATCGATCACTTTCTCGGCAAAGAAGCGATCATGAACATCCTCTACTTCCGGTTTGCAAATTCGTTTCTGGAGCCGATTTGGAACCGAAACTATATCGCCAGCGTTCAACTGACCATGGCAGAGGATTTCGGCGTGAAAGGCCGCGGAGCCTTTTACGAGAGCGCTGGTTGCCTGCGGGATGTCATCCAGAACCACCTCTTTCAGGTCGTCGCGCTCCTCGCGATGGAGCCACCGGCCGGCAGAGACTTTGGAGCTGTCCACACGGAGAAGGCTAAAGTCTTTCGAGCAATGCGACCGCTGAAGAGCGATGATGTGGTGCGCGGTCAGTACACGGGCTACCGCGACGAGCCCGGTGTCGCGAAGAAGTCGGACGTCGAAACGTTCTGTGCGCTACGGCTTTCGATCGACTCATGGCGCTGGGCAGGAGTGCCGTGGTATCTCCGCTCCGGCAAGTATATGCCGGCGACCGCCACCGAGGTCCTTGTGGAACTGAAGCCGCCGCCGCAGAAGCTCTTCGCCGACTCTGAACCGACATCCGGCCGGGCGAATTACCTTCGCTTCCGTCTTTCCCCTAACGCGGCCATCGCTTTCGCCGCCCGCGTGAAGCTTGCGGGGAAGGAGTTCGTCGGGGACCAGCGAGAACTCTATCTGTCTGACGAACAACCCGGAGAGGAAGCGCCCTACGAGCGGCTTTTGGGCGACGCAATGATCGGTGACGGAGCGCTCTTTACACGAGAAGACGCGGTCGAGGCTTCCTGGGCGGTGGTCGATCCGGTCCTCAAGCATCACCACCAGGTCCACCCCTACAAGCGTGGCAGTTGGGGGCCGAAAGAGGCTGGCGCTATCCTCGGGCCGACTCATTCCTGGCATAATCCCGCCGTGACGCCCTGACGCAAAGAACGTTTTGACGGCATATTGACGCGATTCTTTCTACAGTTGGACTGGGGTTGGGGATTCCCGGTACAACACCAGCGCCCACCTCAAGGAGATAGTATGTTGATCAAGAAAACGAGTATGCTGAAGCCGATTGGAGTACTGGCCGTGTCAGGCATCTTCCTGATCGGACTTCCAGTTTGGGCGGACACCTCTGCTGAGCGATTAGATGACGCTGCCGGCGTTCTCTCTGAAGTTATGGGAAGTCCGGATAAGGGCATTCCCCAAGAACTACTCGAAGACGCCCACTGCATCGTCATTGTCCCGAGCGTGAAAAAGGCGGCTTTCATCGTCGGAGCTAAATACGGACGAGGTTTTGTCGTTTGCAGAAACAGTCGAAATAATGGATGGGGCGCTCCGGCCGCTGTCCGCATGGAAGGCGGCAGTGTCGGGTGGCAGATCGGCGGCTCAGAGACGGATGTTGTTTTGCTGGTAATGAATGAGAGCGGGATGAAGAGCCTTATGGACAGCAAGTTCACACTGGGCGGCGCCGCTGAGGTTGCGGCCGGACCAGTAGGACGCACTGCCAGCGCCGAAACCGACGCCAAAATGAAAACGAAGATTCTTTCGTGGTCACGGTCGAATGGTGTCTTCGCGGGCGTGTCCCTCGGTGGATCTACCCTGCGCAACGATCTTGACGCCAACAAGGAACTGTATGGCAAGCCCCTGCATAACCGCCAGATCCTGATGCAAAACGTGAAATCTCCTGCGGCTGCCTCCAAATTGTTGGATTTGCTGAAACACTATTCCAAACACGAAGGCTAAGCGCCGAATCAAATCCTGGTGGGCGCCGGTATCGGCGGCACGAATCGGGCGATTGCCCGACGCGCACGATCATTTTCCACACCGAGACTCGTCCGCGATGTCCATTCACGACTCTTTTGATCGACAAGCCGAGGCCGAATGGTTCCTGGCAGACTTCTGCAGCCACGACATGATGCAATGAAAGCCACTTCGCCCTGCATCCTCACGATTAATGGCGGCTCCTCGAGCATCAGATTCGCCATTTACGAGACAAGTAAAGATGGACAAGCCAAACTCAGAGTGGTGTTGGCTGGCAAGATAGACCGCATCGGCCTTGTAGGTACGAATCTAACCGCCGACGATCCGACGGGAAAAGCAAAAATCCTCGTGCCCGTGGTCGCAAGGAGCCATGCTACAGCGGTGGATTTCCTGTTGGACTGGCTGAGTTCACAACCGGTTTTCGCATTGGTTAAGGCGGCGGGCCATCGCGTGGTGCAGGGCATGAAGCACTCCGAACC
>JBDTPK010000678.1:0-2202 GCA_039932735.1 Nitrospirota bacterium | reverse complement strand
TCATGCTCCTCGATCTCGATCGATTCAAAGCGGTGAATGATACCTTCGGCCACGATATGGGCGACGAATTACTCAAAGCCGTATCCGAACGATTCAAGATCTGTGTGCGGGAGGTCGATACCGTGGCTCGGATGGGGGGGGACGAGTTCGCGATCATTCTTGAAGGGGCCTCTTCCGAACGGAATATCCTAGTGGTGGCAACACGCATCGCCGAATCCATTGCTACGCCGTTCGAGCTCAAGGGGCACCACATCTCCATTGGCGTCAGCATCGGAATTACAATCTATCCTCAGGACGATCATCTTGTCGACGAATTACTGAAGCACGCCGACACGGCCATGTATCGGGCAAAACAGCAAGGCGGCAGTGGGTTTCATCTTCACGAACCTTCGGGGACTCACTCGCCCAATCTTCTCCCATAGCGCGCGCGCTACCGACGGTGTGGAATCAGGACCAGGGACGCCTTCTGACTCTTCCCCGACCTTGCGTTCAATTTTCTACGCACTGATCCCAGAGTGCCGCTGCCCTCGATAGCCAGGATCATTACCGACCGATGTCGCCTAACGGCTGGTCCGTCACGATCAAGGCCCCGCGGGGATTGGGGGTAAGAATATTTGAAGTGTCGAGCGACTCCAGACTGGGAGTAGGGTGGCAGTCGGGGGTGATCACCATCCCCCAATGCTGATTTTTGCTGCACGTATTATCGACGAGGAGCGCTTCCGCGTGATGAAAGAGGAGAATCCCGCTCAGCATATTCTCTCGGCACCGGTTCCTGACGAGCTCTGGATGGCTCCCAGGATCTCGCACCGCAATACCGAAGTGGTGGTTGCCTCGGGAAACATTGTCGGCGATCCTGGGCTGTGCGCCGGCAAACACAAAAACTCCCGACTCGCGGTTGGCACAGACTTCGTTTTCGACAAATGTCGGCCGCGATTGCGGGCCATAGATCACGACGCCGGATAGAATACCCTCCATGGCACGGCACTGTGTCACAGTGCAAGAGGAGTCGAACAGGTTCATCGCGGAATGCTGATCGCTTCCGACATAGCGAAACGTGATGCCGGAGATACGACCGCTCGGGACCTGCTGAAGGTAGAAGGGCCCCCCACGACGGGAAAAGATCTGTACTTCATCTCGACCGGCACCCACCAAATGAATGGGTCGCCCCATGATAAAGACTTTGTCTTCATAGATCCCAGGGCGGATAAATACCTGGTCCTGCTCTCCCGCATCAAGTAGTGCCGCGCTGGGCCGCGGGTACGAATCACCGTCGTTCGCGTCGACGATCAAGGTCTTTCCTCCGAGTGGATTCGGCGGAGGATCAGTCATCATGTCCAAAGTTCTTCACCATACCTTCCTCTTTTTTACTACCGTCATTCTATTCGAGAGACTGTATTCGAAACGATTTAGCGGCATTATTTCGGCCACTATCCTATGAGTCAAGTCCCCCGTTGCCTGTATCGACTCCATATCGCTATGCGCGAGGCCCATTCTGTCAAGCGAGGCGACTTAGACACAGCCCGTACAAATCTGTCGATCGAGCCATAACAGCGACCGGCTAATTCATGCCGCCTTCCAGTGCCAAGCTCTTGGATTCAAGCTAGCTCTTGCCATGCAGTATATTTGTATTGTGTTGAGCAATGGCACGGCGATTGCGATACCGAAGCAACGAAGGGTAGTTCCTGGACCCTGCCGAGTAGCTAAGGAGGCATGACACATGAAGATACTGATGATAGTGTTCCCGGTAATCATTGCGATGCTGTTTTCTCTCAATCTCGCTGTCGCGGCACCCTCCAACATGCAGGATTCGTCTCGACACCTGTATGATCGAGTGCTGGAGGAGTACAAGCACAGGGATTACGAGGCTGCGCTGGCTGGGTTTCGCTTCTTTCTCGAACTCCACGGGCAGTCCTCGCTGGCAGCCAATGCGCAATACTGGGTGGCAGAATGTCAGTACAGATTGGGGCGCTACAAGGAAGCCTTAAAATCATTTAATCGCGTCGTGTCTGACTATCCATCCAGCCAGAAGCTCGCAGCTTCTACCTTGAAGATCGGGCAAACCTATACCAGGATGAAGGATCATGAGAATGCTCGTGTAATGTACGAACGTGTGGTCGATCAATATCCGGAGAGCGGAGAGACAGAGGTCGCTAGCCTGAATAATTCATGACTCTGGCAAGAAAAAAACCATCGAGGCTCCAT
>JBDTPK010000677.1:0-2205 GCA_039932735.1 Nitrospirota bacterium | reverse complement strand
AGTGCAGAAGATCGGGCTCTCAGAGTCTGTTATGCTGCCACTGGGGGACAGAGGTATTAAGATGATCGAGTCAGATGAGGCGAAGGAACCTGTGCTCTGGCAGACGTATGTTTCCTGGAATCAGTTTGCTTGGTTATATGCGGTCAGTCTTGTTGCGGTTTTGCGTGGAGCGTTGCTCTGGCAGGCGGCAATCGCTGGTTCGGGACTGTGGATGATCGGGGCTGTTGCACTCATGACCGTCGCATTGGCGTTGCGCTACTGGGTGCGATATGTGGCGACGTCACAGCGGGTGCTGATCAAGAATGCATTCACCGGGCGGGAGATTCAGGCGATGGCGATTGAGAACATCAGTGAGACGACCATTAAGCAAGGGGTGCTCGCCCGGCTCTTAGGAATCGGGACGATTGTCTTCACATCTGCTCGTAGCGATGAGGTGATGGAGTTTCGTGGCGTGAGAGATCCAGAATCGACCCTCCAGCATATCCAGACGGTCAGGCGGAAGCGCATCCTCCCGGTTTCATAGCCGGCGAGTTACGTACCACCCTTGCCATCGCAGAATTTTGCTCACGATGAGTTCGACGACCTGTCAGGGCTGAGCCCTCTTGCCATCAAGGTTTCTTATTCCTTCTTATCCACGCTCCCGATTGCGGTTTCGTGCGTGCTCTTCGCTTCTGGGGGGAAGACTCGCACAGTAAGAATTGCGCTGGCATCAGCATTGCTTGCGCAACAACTATGAAGCAACGAATCGTGCTCAAGATCATCCTGATTCTGACAGGAACCCTGATCCTGACCCCAATGCCGACTGCAGACTCCGTTGTCGCAGCCGTGGAATTGGCACCGAGAGTGGGAGCGGGTGCCGATCAGCCGGTTATCAAGGAGCTGGTTGCAGCGTTCAATGAGGCGGAAGCGGCGGTCAAGAAGGCCGATCTCGATGCACTCATGACGTTCTACGCTACGAGCTATAACTACCACGGCTTAAAAATGTCGGACGTGCGCCGGGTATGGGAGGAAGTCTTCACACACTATAGGGACATCAGTTCGTCTCATGTCTTCACCGAGCTGAAACTGGTCCAGGCCGGCGGCGTGAGGAAAGTGTATCTGACCTGCACCGGAGGACTTCAGGGGACGGAGAAGCAGACCGGGAAGTCCATTACCATTGATAGTTGGGCGCGCGAGGTGCATTACCTCGTCAAAGAGGAAGGGAGGTGGCGATTTCTTGGCAATGCGGGAGGGGTTTCTCCATCGAATTCACCAGCAAGCGCCGCTCCGCACCATCCTCTTTTCTAGCAAGATGCTGAAAAAGTCGGCAAGAGTGGTGCTCGCATCGTTCTCAAGAACTGTGAAAGAGGTAAGACGTGAAACGTGACGTGATGGTCAGCCGAGAAGTTGCGGCCTCGCTGGCCGAACTTTTCGAGCATTCTGCGGAGCGGTTCGCTGTGCATCGAAGTACAAGCGTCATAACACAGTGGATAGTTTTTCCACAGTTTCCTAGTTCTCAATCTTTGACGGCTCTTGATGAAACGCGGCGACCTTTGGGCGAACGAGATCGGCAAAGTCCTTGTACCGTAACTTGATCGCGCCGACATAGGTTCCGGCTTCAAACACGATAGTCTCGTCTTCCGCCAGGAGCTGATCCACATAGACTTCCACGCCGTAGAGATTGCCGAAGGGTGGCATCGTTCCCACTTGGCAATCGGGGAACAGATTGGCAATCTCTGCCTCTGTTGCCAATCGCACGTCGCGGACCTCCAGGACATCCTGCAATCGTTTCAAATCTACGCGCCAGGTTGAGGGGAGCACCGTCATCACGAAGTACTGATCGGCCTTCACCACGACGACTTTGGCGACAAGTTTGCCTGGCACATCCAGTGTATGCGCCACGTCGTGGGCGGTATAGGCCTTTGGGTGGTTGACCACTTCATAGGGAATTTTGTTGGCATCGAGATAACTCTGGAGTCGTTTGAGTTCAGGCATGGCAACCTCCCTGCTATTCAGACAGAGCACGCATATAGTAATCGTGTGACTAGTTTAGCCGTTTGAATAGGCAAAGGGAATGCCATAAATGCTTCACGGGGATGATCGCGCAAACGTACGAAGAACAGAGGAGTTAGCGTGCAGGGTAGTAGAGAATCGAGAAGCCTCTGTCATTGCTACTGTCGCATTTCGCCTCGGTCTTCCCTCGCTACCGTGGCAAAAGGCTCCTAG
>JBDTPK010000676.1:0-2212 GCA_039932735.1 Nitrospirota bacterium | reverse complement strand
CGCTTTCGCTCCCATAAACGCTCGACATCCAGACCCTTCTTCGACAGCGACATTGCCAACGCTTGCTCCGCCGGAAATGCCGCGAGTCCCACCAGGGCATCGATAGCCTGATCCACGACGGACCCGTCAGGTGGAGCCAGTTCGGCTGACTCGAACATGCCGGGAATGGTCTCGCGCAGGTCGTCCGCCGATGGAAGCGGCTCGTCAATAACCATTACGTCGTTCTGCAACTCAACTGGGAGCACCGAGCCGGGAGTCGTCACCAGCACGAGCATCTGGCCGCCGACCTTGAATGCGTCGCGGAGATTCCAGACGCCCTGCACGATGTCGACCTGTTCCCAGATGCGCTGCGGGTTGTTGAAGAACACAATGGCGTCCGCAAACTGTTTCACCGCAGCGCCCTTGTGAAGGGCCAACAGTACATCCGCCGGACCGGCGATCGCGGCCTTCTCGCCGAACACGTGGGCAGACGCCTCTTTGGCTGCCTTGTTGCGTGCGGCAATGCCGACCATGATGTCCCATGCGAATACAGGAGCTTCGGTTTTGCCGCAGAGGCTTGCCGAAACTTGAGCCATCGCGCTGGCCGGATCGGCCGTCCTGACGGCAAGTAGCGGAGTACCGGCCCGGCGAGCCGCCTTGAGCAGGCTGCGGAAATCTTCTGTGGATCGAATCATTGAATTTCTCTCCTGAAAAACGAAAAGGGGAGCCCGAAGGCTCCCGAGGTTCTGAAATTGTGTTGGAATCTATATCACGCGATTAGCGCGGCTGCCGCAAAAATGATGGCGTTGTACGCCGAGTGCGCCAGAAATGGCGAAGTCGTCGAATTCGACTTGATCCTCAGCCAGGCGTAGACGACGCCCATCACGAAGATGACGCCGATCTGGAGACCCGTGATGCCGGCCTTCGGAAGGTGACAGAGCGCGAATACGGCGGCTATCGCAATACCCGTAATCCAGCCTGGATGGGGAACTCGTTTTCGAAGTCCCAACTCCGCCAAGCCGAAGAGGTACCCGCGAAATACGGCCTCCTCCATGAGCGGACCGAGGGTGATGCCGATCCAAGCATCCTGCCATTTGAACGGCGCGCCTTTGTAGAGGGACTGGAATAGCAGTGCGACCGCAAGACCGCATACCGCGCCGAAGCCCAGAGCCTCCGTATTTTCGCGGGCGCTGGTCCGGTTCCAGTGAAGGAACTCGAACCCCATGGAATTCAGGCGGCCACGGCTTGCCCACGCCAACGCCAGCAGGGCGATTGTGAACACAATGCCCGCGAGTTGCAGAGGATTAACCGGAGACGTGAGCATGTCCGACCTCCCAATTTGAGGATAGCCAGCCCGGCTCCCGTGCGGTGTTCCAACTGTCTCAGGCTTCCGGCGTTTTCAGCGGACGCGGATGTGGCTGCCGGTGACCAGACGCGCGCCTGCGATCGCCTCTTGGTTGACGAGCGCGGCGCGGATGGCTTCGCCGTTTACATCCCAACCGTCCTTAAGGGCCAATTCCAAACGTCGGCGTACTTCTCCTTCGGCCAGTTGGTAGACAATTTCCTGCAATTCGGTCTTGTTGAATCGCACGTTCCGCTCGAAGAAGTGTTCTGCGATTTTGAGCGGATCGTCGATTACCAGCGAAGCGCTGCTGTTTCGCTGCGTGCCAATGTCGCTCTTCTCGCCTTCCAGCTTTTTGATCCCGCGAGCCATCATGAAGGCAAACAGGAATCCCTTCAGCCGGTTCACCCGATTCTCGGCCGCCTTCTTTCTGGCTGCCAGTCTCTCCGCCTCCTTGGAACTGATGTCGGCAATCGATTGTTGCCACCGCCAGTAGCCGACGATGCGATCCACCTTGAGCCGGTAGGCCTCCAGATACGTGTCGATCTCTTGGGACAGTTCCTCCGAAATCTCGCCTCCGGCGTCCGCCGCTTCCTCGACGAGCCCCATCAGTTCAATCAGCCGGTCGTCGAGATCGAATAGCGAGCGATGGTCGCGGTCGGGCTTGCGGACTATGCGACGGCGCAACGCCTCCATGAGGCCGGTGGCCTGTTCCCGTGCGGCATCGGGAAGCTGACCCTGCAAACCTTCTGACTCGCTCTGCTCGATCAGATCCGCCAGCCGCCGCGAAAGGCCGGAGACCGTTTCCGGTAGAACCGGCACTATTGCCAATGCTGACATGAGTCACCTCCAGAAATAGTCGCCATCACGTCAAAATAGAGAGAGTTGAAC
>JBDTPK010000675.1:0-2215 GCA_039932735.1 Nitrospirota bacterium | reverse complement strand
CCGGCGGCTGGTGCCCGGCTGGGGCGCGATCGCCGTGATGGCCATCCGCCGCATCAGCGTGGCAACGTGCCGCCGCCCCACCCGCACGCCCGCACGCCGTAGCAGGCGGCGCAGCAGCCGCGCCCCGGCGTAGGGGAATTCCAAATGCAGCGCATCCAGCTGCCGCATCAAGGCGAGGGCGGCATCGGACACCGGCCGTGGCACGTAGTACACGCTGCCGCGGCTGATCCCCAGGGTGGCGGCCTGGCGGGTGATCGGCAGCGGGTGGGTCCGGTCGATCATCGCTTGGCGCTCGGCCACCCGGCCTTGACGAGCGCGCGATCTAAAAAATCATTCTCGAGCGTCAGCTCGCCGATCTTCGCATGCAGCGCCTGGACGTCGACGGGCGGGTCGAGCGGCTTGCCTTCGGCGAAGACCGACGCGGCGCCGGCCAGGAATTGCTCGCGCCACTGGCCAATCTGGTGCGGATGCACATCGAAGCGTTGGGCCAGCTCGGCCAGCGTGGCTTCACCTCGAACGGCCGCGAGCGCGACCTTCGCCTTGAAGGCGGGGGCGTGATTACGACGGGGACGACGGGACATAGGATGAGCTCCGGAATCGAGGGACGAAAGATCGTCCGTGAAGCCCGCCAATCCAACTACCCGACCTGTTCAGAATTGCGGAGCCACCTCTGTGCAAGGCTACATAGGGCGGCAGTCCGTTCAGCGATTTGTCCAGAACCCTGGCCGCCGGAATAAGTGAATATCACTCTACCTTTCCCTGCATTCAAAATCCGCTGAGCGCCAGGATATGCCTGGGTTGTCAATATCTCCAGTGTGTGAGATTTGCCCTTTGGAACACGCAGGATGACTATACCACCTTCATTGCCGTTGCCCCAAGACAAGGCAAACGCCAATGTGCAGCCGTTGCTCGATGACAATGGCACGGCAGAAAAACTTAGACTGCCAACCCGGGACGGAGAATGCCCCAATGATTCGGACGCGCTAAGAGAATCAGCTAGAGCATCGGCCATACCGCGATCCGATGTACTTGACTTGCATCGACTCTGAGAGATCAGAGTCGCGGGAAGCAGTAGAGAAAGGCCGAGGAGTTGTATAATGGTTCTAGTCATGGCTTTGAGCACTTGGCAGTAGCCATTGTGCCAGCTCCGGTGGTAGGCGTGGCATTGCAGTCCCGACGCAACGTACCTTGGCCAGGCCTGCTGCCCGGATGGTCCCAAAACGTTGCGCCCCCAGTGGGGTCATCTTTGTCGCCGTATGCCTGTTCGACGCCATGGACGACGTTCGTAAACATTTCGCTTGAGCCAGGGTCGAGTGTTGCTGGCCTTCCGCTGGGGGGTCTTCTAAGGTCGTCAAGTGCGATAGTGGTCCAGTTTCCGCAGGCGAAGCCGATATTCGCGAGCGTGCAATTCGTTGTAGAATTTGATCCCCAGCCTACTATTGTCTTAAGGAAGGGCTTTTCACGCACTGATGTCCAATGTCCATACGCTCCTTGTTCGAGGCCCCGACATCGGGAAGGCCAATGTCATCGGCTGTCGCGAATCGTCCGTCAGGTCCTGCTGAAACCACGCTTAGGTGTTGGTCACGCGCCTGGTAGTAGATTGGGTGACCCCACGCGTCATCCAGTAAGTCACCTGCAAGCCGGCAACCTGCTCGCTCGGGCGGGATCTCAGGTGCTCGGCCGAGCATTTCCGTATACGTGAGAGGGTATCTTCCTCCGAACTGTACGCAATACGTTGCTGCGGCAAGGGCAATCAAATTTATTCGCGCCTGCGTAACCTGCGTCAGTAATGGGCGATTGTCGGACGCAGTCGAATTGAGGCTCATTTCCTCGGAAAAACTATATAGCAAGATGTTTTCACAGGTCGGGGGCCGTATGTCAGCACGACCGTTGGCGCTCCCAGCTGCACAACTCGCCTGTAGAACGAATGGGATCAGCTGGGCCCAAGCCTTGATTCTCTGTTTCATGGTATGAAGCTCCACGTGACGGCTAAAGCGTGCGGCTCGTCTCCGCCGAGCAGATGCACGCCTTCGTGCCCAACGATAGTTGCTACGTTAATACCAATGTTGCCAACAGTCTGTCCCAAATTGCCCGCCATGATTAGGGCCATTACATCAGTGCGGAATGCAACCCAGGGTCGCTTGCCTCCACCCATCTGTGTCTTTCCTCCGGCGGCCACTGGATATCCACCGGCGGTCATTGGCATAGAGAAGAC
>JBDTPK010000674.1:0-2216 GCA_039932735.1 Nitrospirota bacterium | reverse complement strand
TCCCGCGTGAGCCGGACGGCCTCGGACTTGAATGCGTCGGTAAACTGACGTCGTGGGGGTGTTGCCATGCTGACCTCCAATTTCATCATTCTCCCACGTATGGAGGTGTCTGTGAAATCAGGGGAGGATCACACTGTGTCCGTAATTGGATTTCCATCTTGAATTTGTGTCAGCGCCCCCGAGGAGGTTCTTGTCACTAAATACCTGGCGAGGGGTATCTTCGACAGAACAAGCACGAAGAGCACCGCAAAGAAGTAGACGGCGAAGGCAAACAGCAACTGCGATTCCGGCCATAGGCTGTACATCCTACTTCTAATTGGAGCAAGCGTGTAGAGGACCAGGACATGGGATACGTAGACCCCTAAGGTAAACTGGGCCAGGAACGGGAGGGGTGTGGATTGACCCAGAGTAGGCTTCGCGAGGGCCAATAGGAAGATGCCCAGGACTAGGAGAATCCCTCCCAAATATGGGTGATCCCTGATCGCCTGGGGCGTACTATGAAAGAATGCGCTCATGACCGCCCCTTCCATGAATGCGAAGGCATAGCCGCCTAGAATCAGACAAAGTGCCATGCGCACGGATGGCTGTTCACGTCCCGCCAGCCACCAGCCAAGGGCTGTGAGGAGTAAGCCGATCGACCACCCTCTCAGATCATAGGTGTAGCTATAGGTGGAGCTAAGGATATGTCTGCCCGCTTCCTCTGTAAGAGCGAGCACATAGAGGCTAACGATCAAAGGAATCACGTACCTCTGTAGGCGGTAGACTGCAACCAGGGTCAAGGTGGCAAGACTGAACATGAGTGCCGGAAGAAACCAAAGATGCCATACTGGTAAATCTCCCACTAAGAAAAGCCTGACATGTTGGGTTGCGAAGAGGTTCATGTTCTTCAACGCCTCTGAGTAAAACGGCTGCCACCAACCGTGGTGGAGGACCTCGCCTGGCCAATTGTTCGGAATCATGATATAGATGAACACCCACGAAAGGAGTAGCCACACAAGAGGGGTCACATGGCGGCGTAAGCAAGCGATGGGCTTTCCGTGTGTCCGTAGTGATTTTCTGAAAAAATATCCAGCTGTAATAAAAAAGTATGGCACACTCACCCACCAGACCAGACTCGTGGTTACCTGTCCGAACAACGACCCACCCGTGAGCTGCCGGAACTTCCACAAAACATCGGTATGAACAAGGATCACTCCAAAAATGGCCAGTACGCGAAAACTTTCTATGCTCGCGATCCGTCTTTCCATTTCATTGTTCTCCCTCAAGATCGTGAGGCATCCACACACGACTGGTGGACGGGTGCCCTCACGCCGGGCAATTGAGCCCATTCGCAGTGCGTCTCGCCTCTAAGGCTGAGCTGCAGTGCTACGGTCTATAGTGGCCTTCCCCCTTCTCGTCCACGCCCCAGCTCCAGGCACTCCCCGATCGTCCTGTGGAGAAAGACTAGAACAAATCGGCAGGTCTCCTGGTAGGAACGAACCATGAAGGGCATGGGTGCCTCGCAGGAAGGCGTATTGTAGGAGGGATGCGAACAACGGCGCAATGGTCTAGCGCGACACATCCTTCATAAATCTCTGTCCACTTCATATTTGCACGGTTGAGCCGTTCGCCATGCCTGGATCTCACTCCACTTATCCTCTACCCGCTGGCAGATGTACCGTTCCACATCCTCCCGTGACTCATCATCCATCACGAGCGTTTCGATCCCGTACTCCTCGCCTCGCTCCCATCGGACAACCTCAGCGGCCACGAAGAGAGTCTCCTGAATCGACAGGTTCACCTTGAGTGAACACACTTCCCCGACTCGTAGCGGTAGATTTCCTGAGAAGCGCCAGCCGGTGAGGGATATATTCCAAGCAATGCCGTGGCCCTCAAAGTCACCACAGTGGTAGTGAGAGGACGACACACCGGAAAGCGACGGGTTGGGCGAATCAGGAAGGGCATAGAGAGCCTCGCAGGGAGCCACATTCTAAAAGGGTTGCGAATGTCGGCGCAAGGGCCACAGGAGAAGCTCAGGCCGTCACGACTGGAGTTCGCCCTAATGGCAATCAGGAACTGTGTAGATAGCAAGTTAACTTGTCCGGTGTATGGAGCACATGATCTGTCCGGTTCTTCTCTTCAAATGTTTCAGCCGCGCGCCGACATTTGGTTGCGCACCGTTGCCCTAGCCCGCATTATTCATGACGGTGGCTCATACTCGTCTCGATGCTCTCGGA
>JBDTPK010000673.1:0-2218 GCA_039932735.1 Nitrospirota bacterium | reverse complement strand
CAAAGGCAATCCGAAGTTCCTCGCCGACATTCCGCGTGTCTTGAACTATGTCAAAGGCAATCTCCAGAAGTATCCCGAGTTGGCCACGCTCCGGAAACATCTCACTCGCTACGTGCCGGAACTGCAATGATGGGTGATGCGTGATCTGTGATGAGTGGTGTGCGGAGGGCCAAAGTGATTCCCATTGAGTCTGACCCATCACCCATCACCCATCACCGTTCACTTTTGTGATGAAAGCCATGATCCTTGCAGCGGGTTTGGGAACTCGCTTGCGGCCGCTCACCAACACGATTCCGAAGCCTCTCCTTACCATTGCAGGCACACCGCTCATTGTGTGGAATCTGTTGCTGTTGAAACGGCATGGGTTTCAGGATGTGGTCATCAACCTCCATTATCTTGGACCGCTGATCGAGCAGGCGCTCGGCAACGGCTCGCGGTATGGGTTGCGGATTATCTATTCACGCGAGCCGGTGATCTTGGGTACGGGGGGCGGCCTCAAGCAGGCGGAGTCGCATTTTTTCGGTGAGTCGGTCTTGGTGCTCAACGCCGATACGCTGGTGGAACTCGATCTCAGTGCGTTGTGTGCGTTTCACGAGCAGCGTGAGGCGGTCGCGACGCTGGTTCTACGCAAAGATCCTGAGGCGGCACGGTGGGGTCTTGTGGAAATGGATTTGGACAACCGCATCGTGCGGATCATTGGCCGAGGATGTGCAGATCACGTGCCGACTCAGCCCCGCATGTTTGCCGGGGTTCATGTGTGTAATACCCGGCTTCTGCGAGATGTGCCCAAGGCTGTGGCTTCGACCATCATCGATCCCTATGTGGCGGCGATTGAGCGGGGGGAAACGGTGCTCGGATACGACTGTGAGGGGTACTGGTCGGATATCGGGACGCTGGAACGCTATGCGCAGGCCGAACAGGATGCGGCGGCCGGTCGCATTACCCTGGCGACAAGACAGTGGCCGGCATAGCCGCATGCTGAAAAGCCCGCCAGCGATCCGTAAAATGATAAACGTGAAACGTTTCGGAGGAAGAGTATGAGGTAGTCCTACGTTTCACGTCTTACATGTTGCAACTTTTGAGAGCGATGCGAGCGCGAAGCATGGTCAAGGTGTGTCTCGGCGCGCCTGGGCTGGACGGGTGAGAAGAGTGGCTTTTTCAGCATCCTGCAATGCTACTCCGGCTCATCCTTCACCTTCTGTTGCTTAATCAGGCGGGCTAGGTACGTACGTTGGAGCTTGAGCCGGTCTGCTGCTTTGCCCTGGTTGCCATCCGCTTCCTCGATCGCTCGTTCGATGATGTAGCGGCCATGTGCTTCTATCGACTCATGGTAGGGGAGGGAGAAATAGGGGAGGTATTCACCCGGCGGAGTTCGAACGATGGCCTCCAGTGGCAACATGTCCGACTCGATGGTATCCGACTGGTTCAAGACGACGGCTCGTGCGACGACGTTTTCCAATTCACGAATATTTCCTGGCCAAGCGTACCGGCTCATGGCTGCCATGGCCGCAGGGCTGAACATCATACCGGGACGCTTCGCGTCCCTGGCATGCCGGTTCAAGAAAAACTTGGCCAGCGCAGGGAGGTCATCTGGCCGTTCGCGGAGTGGAGGCAGGGTCAGACTGATGACGTTTAAACGAAAAAAGAGGTCTTCGCGAAACTCACCGGTCTTCACAGCCTGTCGGAGATCCTTGTTTGTCGCGGCAATGATTCGAATATTGACCGACACGAGGCGCGTGCCGCCGACTCGATGGAACTCCCTGTCCTGGAGCACACGCAAGAGCTTGGCTTGAAGCGGGAGTGACATATCTCCGATCTCATCCAGGAAGATCGTGCCTCCATCCGCCATCTCCAGTTTGCCCTTTTGCAGGCGGTCCGCGCCGGTGTAGGCGCCGCGCTCATGCCCGAAGAGTTCGTTCTCGAGCAGCGTTTCCGTAAGTGCGACGCAGTTGATGACCACGAGTGGCATGGCCTGACGTGGACTCCACTGGTGGATGGAGCGGGCGAAGAGTTCCTTGCCCGTGCCGCTTTCACCAAGCAGTAACACGCTGGCATCGGACTTCGCGGCACGTTGCGCCGGCTCCATCACTGCACGGATCTTTGCGCTCATCCCCACAATCGTGGCGTAGCGGCTATCGACCTCGGACTTGAGACAGGCCACCTGCCGTTTGAGGCTGTCTCGCTCCAAGGCCTTGCCGATTACGAGGAGGAGGTGGTC
>JBDTPK010000672.1:0-2219 GCA_039932735.1 Nitrospirota bacterium | reverse complement strand
CGTCGTGTGTGCGGGTTTGGCCGATGCTGTCAAGGGGAGGCGGGAATTTCAACGAGAGTTCGAAGTTGAAGCGACTCGGATCCTCGATTGGGCTCCGAACCCGATTAAGCATGCCGAGACTGCCGAAGAAATCGCATCGTTACTCCTCGATCCCCGATCGCAGGGGTTGCCGGAAGAGCAAGCCAAGGCGTTTTTACAGGAAGTCTTTCACGATCTGACGCTGCATCAACTCGGGTTGATGGCCGGGTTTCGGGAGTGTGTGCGGGGATTACTCAAAGAATTCGATCCGATGCTGTTCACGAAAGGGGAGAAGGGAAAATCAATCGGGAAAGGTTTGGGCTTGTTAGGTGGAAAAGGTGCTCGAACTGATGCGGCAGCCTGGCAACGATTTCTTGAAAAATATCGGCAGTTAACGGAAGAGGAGGTGAGAGTCTTTGAGCAGATATTGGCTCCCCATTTGGCAAAAGGGTATCTCTCGATCCAGAAGACGCGGCGGCGCAAGTAGCGGTAGGGCCGTGGTCTCTGTGTTCGTGATTTTCTTGGTGGCCGTGCTGGCCGTTGGATGCAGCAGTGACACGAAGAAGTGGCGATTGGTCCTCACGGCGACTCAAGCGGTCAACCAGGACGATTCTGGGGAAGCCCTCCCTGTCTTGGTGCGGGTGTATCAGCTCAAAGGAAAGGACAAGTTTCAGCGGGCGACGTTCACGGAACTCTGGAAGAAGGATAAAGAGTTGCTCGAAGGAGATCTCTTGGATCGCAAAGAGCTGACGATGCATCCCGATTCCGAAACTGTGTTGGACCTCGATCTGGATGTGAAACAGGGGGCGGCATTTTTCGGCGTAATGGCCTTATTCAGAAAGCCCGATGTGATGTCATGGAAGGAGCTTGTTCCGGCTGAGGCCTCGTCTCTGAGTCCGTTTACCCCGAAGAGAAAACTCGTGTTGGATCACTACACCATTAAGATGATGCCGTAAGTAACAAGGGCGAGGCGCTTTCTATGGACATGAATCGTAAGGTCGTGTGGAGCGAGGGGATGCTGCTGACTCCGCAACATTTCCAGCAGTGGGATCGCCACTATGAAGGGGTGATCGCGGAACGGTTTCGGACTCATGATCCTTTTGCCTGGGGCATTACGGAGCTGGATATCGACCACGATGGTCTTGGGAATGGGCGGTTTACCCTGCTCAAATGCATCGTAGTGCTGTCCGATGGCTTGGTCGTGCAAGTGCCGGATCAAGATTCGGCGCCCCAGACCCGTGTCTTCACAGAACTCTTTCCCGCCTCAGTCGATCATCTTGATGTCTACCTCGGCATTCCGATCGATCGCGCCGACGGCATGACATGCCAATTAGGGAAGGAGTCTGGGGCGCGTCCGGCGCGGTACCTGGCCGAACACGTCGAAGCGGTCGATACCACCACAGGTGAAAATTCGCGCGAAGTCTTGGTGACCAAAAAAAATCTCCGTGTGTATTTCTCCGGAGAAGAAACAGCCGATACGGTATCGGTGAAAATCGCTGAATTGGTCAGGACTCCTAGCGGATCGGTGGGGCTGAAAGAAACCTATATTCCACCGAGCCTGTGGATCTGCGCGTCTCCCTATCTTTTACGGCTGTTGCGGGGGCTCATTGAACTACTCATTGCGAAGCGAAGCGCATTCACCGACGCCCAGCGCGGGGTGATTGAATTGGTCGGCGCCGACCTGGGAAAGTTTGCCCTGGTCACGGCGGTTTCGACGCATCTTCCGGTGTTGATGCATGTCAGCCATGTGGAGCAGGTCCATCCCGAATCACTGTATGTCGCGATGGCGAGGTTGGCAGGGCAACTTCTCATGCTGGCGCCGCCAGGTGACACCTCCGAGTTGCCCCCCTATCGCCATGACAATCTGGCGCTGACGTTCGAAGGGCTGGACAAGAAAATTCGCTCAATCATTGAGGGCGTGACCCCAACGCGTTACGTGACCATTCCTCTGGAGAGCAGTGGTGACAATGTTTGGGTCGGACGGGTGCCGGAAAGCCGTCTTTTTGCCTCTTCCCAATTCTTTGTCATGGCCTCCGGCGATATGTCGGAGGATCAGGTGAGGAACCTGGTTCCGCAACAAGTGAAAATCGGTTCGCCGAGTAAATTGAAAGAGATCGTCGCGGCCGCCATGCCGGGCGTGCGTCTCTACCACACGCCACGGCCTCCTGCGACGCTGCCGATGAAAATCGGGACACAATACT
>JBDTPK010000671.1:0-2224 GCA_039932735.1 Nitrospirota bacterium | reverse complement strand
GGGTCGGGTCTTGAAATCATATATTCCCCTGTTCTGCTGCTTTCAATCGGCGACTTACCGTCGCATAGTGTACGCCAAGATGCGTCGCGATCTCAGCCAGCCGGTAGCCATATTGCCGATAGGCTTCATGAATGGTCTGGCTCTGCGGGCGCTGCTGCTGAAACAACACGACCAACGAGGGCCGAGCAGCCTGGGTCTGGTGCCGCGGAATCTCGCGAATCGTGCGGCCAGGCTGATGCCGCGCGACAAAGTCTTCTCCGCCTAAATAGATTTGTCCCGTTACCTGATCCCATGGCCGCCCGCCCCCGTGCCCCTCGGCGACAAACGCGCGATACTGCTTCTGTGCAACTCCCTCCCGCTGCCCGAATTGACCTAGCACCCAGTCGGTAGTCAACCAAGCTGGAGCTTTCGTGTCCCCCACCGTTGCCCGATAGCTGCTCCAGCCCCACTGTCGGGGATGGGCGACCATCTTGGCCCGCACCGGATTGAGCACCACATACCGACAGAGTTCCAGTAAGTGCGCCTCTTTCTCCACCAGAATCGCGGTGAATCGCCCTTGAAACAGATGGCCTACTCGTTCATGTCGTCGGTTGTACATCTGCGTATAGCGGCCATTGAGCTGGCGCATGCCGAGAGAGAGATTCGGGTTCGGCGTTTCAATGAGAAGATGATAATGATTGTCCATCAAACAGTAAGCATGGCAGAGCCAGCCAAAGCGGTCGACGACATGGACGAGCACGGCGAAAAACTGCACGCGGTCGCGGTCGTCAACCACGATGTCCTGCCGGGCATTCCCCCGACTGGTGACATGGTAGACGGCCCCGGAAAACTCAATGCGAAGTGGACGCGCCATGCCGCGAGAGTGTACCGGCCAAAGTGTATGATTGCAAGACCTGACCCTATATCTTATATCTTATATCTTATCTTGGACCCTATATCTTTATCTTGTGGCCTTCTGCCCGTATGCTTGTCCATTCCCAGGACAGTCAATGCCGCTGAGGCGGATGGGCTCAGAGCGGTATCTGAGCAGAACTTCGATGGCGTCGCTGTCGAGGACGGAAACTATGAGTCCGGTGAAGTCGGCACCTCAAAAAGGAGCCGCGCACATCCTGAATGTATATCGACACTGGCTACGGTTGTCTGAGAGGGATATCAGATATAATGATCTTTTTTTCCGCTTCTGGAACTCCAACTTCTTGAAGTAAACGACGGAAAGCGGCTCCAACCATGTTAGGGAATTGGCAGGGCCCTATAATTATCCTGTCAAGAAGTTCAGGAAGGGCCAGCCCCACGAGGCCGGGATGGTTCTTCAAATCGACACGTAACACCTCTTGAGGTGTGCCTCGAATCACTTCTACAGCGAAGTTGGCGTGCTGGCTTGGATGCATCACGGGTGACGCTATGACGCGCCACTCTTTCTCCTCATGAAATCCAGGATGCTTCGTGCATAGAACGGCAAATCGAAGCATTTGAAAGACTGTCTGTTTAACTGTCTCCCGACCGAGACTTTTAATGTAGTCCACTTCCGTGACTATATTGTTCGCAATCTTCTCGACCTCTGCCCCAAAATCTTCAGGATTTAGGTAGGCAACTGGACTGGAAAAAATATTTAATACCGGTTCTGTTGATTTACGAACCATCACCGCGCCATTGAGAACGAGCGCAACGCCGGTCCTTTCACCATAAGCTCTCCACATTGAAAGGCGTCCATGCTGATCCTCTGATCGCAAATGCTCAGACATGCATGTGATATACGTGTCCCGCCTGATGCTGGGTAGCCATTCGTAGAAGAAATCTTGAACTTCGACAGCTAGGTCGGAAAAGCAAGTATTGAGTGCCGCATTGAGAGCAATCCCCGGCGAAGATGCATAGGATGCATTTAGGCACTCGAATCCATGCTCAACTTCCAAATAATCATTCATGGCCGCCGTATTTCGCATCCAAAATTGCTTATTCCTAAGAATGGATGTCGCTGTTTCCGCAGTCGTGTAGTAGACGAAGCGGCCCCCTGATGAAGTGACCTCACGAGTCTTCAGTTCAGTATAAGGAAGGAAGATATGGGTGATTCGATCTAGATCTTCTAGGGAAAGTGACACTTAGTCATGCCTCCATTGCTAAGAAATCGTGACAGAGAGGTGGCCCCAGTTGTTTGGACGATATGTTCCATTTCTTCAGTGGCGCCTCGCGGTGATCTGACTATGCGGCGGTGAGCCGTGTCGTCAGG